>JBHHXS010000059.1:0-14842 GCA_046757145.1 Phycisphaerae bacterium
GCCAGCGGCCAGCGGCCAGCGGCCAGCGGCCATGACAGTGCGTCTTGAGTCGCGCGGTCGATCATGCCACGCCGGCGATAAAGCATGAGCTGAAATTATCTCTCCTCCGTGACGGATATCGTACGCTGTCAGCGGTGAGGAGGGCTCGTCAGTGGTACGTCACGAGAACGAGACACTAACGGATCAACCGCAACTTAGCGCCGCTTGTGCGCGCCGGGCCGGGCTTGCTTGTGCATGCTCTGCGATCGTTGCGTTCGTGGCGTTTTCGATCGTCGCAGACCGGTTGGTGAATCGCCTGACGGCGCAGGCTGTGAAGGACCGGGCTCGCGTCTGCGCTGCCGTGCTGGAGTCGAGCCCCGACGGCGATTTTCACCAGGCTGCGGAGCATCTGCGAGACCGCTACAGGCCGTTGGTCGCAATTGCATCTATCGGAGCCCGCGGCGGGGTGGAATGGATGGGCGCCGCCTGTGACGGCTACGAGCGGGTTGCCAACGCGGCTCTGGCCGGCGGCGGTGCGGCGGTCCCGCTGCGCATCTTTGTAAACGGCTCGCCTGACACATTTTGGGGGGTCGTTGTACCGTTGAACGGCGATGAGGCTCCTTCTTCCAGGCGGGTGCTATTCCTCTTTCGACATCCGCGTGGTGCGTCGTCGTGGGTAGCGGCAACCGCGGCGTTTGGATGCGCCGTGCTGATAGGTTCCTTCGTTGGCGTTGGTTCGTTCATACGCTGGTTCAGGCGCCGGGTCGGCGTCCCGTTGGCGAATCTGGGACGACCCATATCACGGGAGAAGTTGCGCGGCGAACCCGGGGAGCAGTTTGACGGGGGCGGCTGGCGCGAGACGGAGAGGATCGCAAGCAACCTATGTGGGCTATCGCGTAGTCTGGCAACAAGTGAGGCCGCAGTCCGCCGCATCAAGCTCGAGTCGGAGTGCGAGCTTCAGGCACGCGAGCGCGGGTTCGATCGGCGACTTCGCCGGGCGGAAGACCTGGCGATGATCGACCCGCTGACAGGTCTGCGAAACCGCACCTACCTCGACGTGACTTTGCCACGGGTTCTCGCTGCGCAGCGCGCCGGGGCCGAGCATCTCTCGGTCGTAATGATCGACATGGACAATTTCAAGAAGCTTAATGACAGGCACGGGCATAAAGCGGGGGATGAGCTGCTCCGCTGCACGGGGGAACTACTTCGCGCTTCGATCCGGCCGTCCGATCATGCCGTTCGTTATGGGGGCGACGAGTTCCTGCTGCTGCTGCCCGGCGTCGATGTTACAGAGGCCCAGCAAATCACCGAGCGCGTGCTCAAGCTCTTCGCCCGCAGTGCCGTCGTGGTTGACCTGAGCAGGTCCGTGACGCTCAGCGCGGGTGTGGCCTCGGACAGGGGAGATCGCTGCGACGACGGATGGCGCCTCATCACCGAGGCCGATGCTGCGCTGTACACCGCCAAACGGGCCGGCAAGAACGCAGTAGCGGTCTACTCCATGGTCTGAATAATCGGGGGTGTGCCCGCGCACGCGGGTGGATCGCTAACGATCGGAACCCGACGGAATGAGCTCAAAGTCGACGCGGAACGGTGCGCCGGAGTCGCCGTCGTCAATCTCGAAGCGAATGATCAGCAGCGCGTTGCATGGGAAATCGACGCCTAGAAGTGCCTCGAACGGTGGGGCGGCCCCCATACTTACGGGTTCTGTCGGAGGCGCGTTCTGTGGTGCGTTGTCTTCCGCAGGGCCGGTGGCCGCACCGTCCCCGCCGACCAAGTTGCTGACGTTCTGCTGACCGCCGGCGTTTTCTTCCGTCGCATCGCCCTCGTTCGTCGTCTGTTCACGCGGGATCTCGAAGAACTCAACGCCGTCCAACATGGCCTCCTCATCCACGTCGTCCAGGGCGTCCTGCGTCAGGTTGTCTTGGATCAACTGAAGCAGCGCCGAGCTGCCGATGCTGAACACCCGGGCACAGCGGAGCGAGGCGTCGTCGTTGACACCGGCGATAGAGCTCGCTGCGCCTGCATCGAGCGTCGTCCCACGATCCAACCTAAACTGTGCGAAGTCCGGTACGTATGACGGATCCGTTTGATCGTACGTGCCGTATGTGAAGACGGCGCGATGGGGGGTGTTGTTTATGAACAGTACCGTCACTGTCCCGCGGTCCCCGGCCGTATCCCCGCCAAGCGTGGCTGTCTGGTTCGCAAGGAAGCGCTCGCACCCACAATGCAGGATCCCCAGCCCCGCGATCAGGACGAGCGAGTAGGTGCTCACGTACCGCGCAACGCGCATGCCAACGCGTGTTTGCATGCGCCGCCACCGGTAGCCCGCGGTCGGTGCGCTGTTGGCGCACACGCGGGTGGGCTCGGTGACGGTCAACTGTCTCCGGCGTGGCCAAGCGCCTGTAGGAGGTCGGATTGCCTGCATCCGTGAATCTCCGCTTTCCACGTTTTCACACTCATAGCGAATACCATCGTACGCTACCCGATTGTCGTACTTGACGGAAGTGTTGTCGCCACTATGTGCCTTTGGACCGTTGGCGGAACGTGCGGGGGGGGCGTGCCCGAGCACCGCTAGTTTGAGAATCCGCCGACAAGCAGGACGACAAAACCGAGCTCGAGGAGCTACCCCCGAATGCACGCTGGGTCTATTCGCGCACTTACTACGTGCTGATCGCCGCAGAACGACGCCCCATTGCTGGGGGCGTCTCCTCCCGCTCGGCGGTCAGGTCGTCTGCATCGCGGCTATGATGTTGTTGCGGGCAGCTCGGCGGGCTGGGGGTACGCCTGCAGCCAGGCAGGTGGCGACGGTGACTGCAACCCCGATCATCACGGTGCCTGTGGGGATCACGAACTCAGGGTAGAAGCCGATCAGTTCACCCGAGATGCGGTTGTCGGAGTAGGCCTCATGAATTCCAAGGGCCACTCCCATGACGCTTCCCAGTAGTCCTAGCACCACCGCCTCAGCCAACACCATGCAGACGACCTGCGACTTAAGCGCCCCGACGGCCCGGAGCACCGCAATCTGACGTGAGCGCAGTTGGACACTAACCATCATGAGGTTGGCGACGCCGATAACGGCGACGGTGAAGGCTACCGACGGGAGGTAAGTCAGGACGCCCAGCGCTCGGCGAACGGTGCGGTCGAACAGGCTTTTCAGCCGGCGCAGCGAGCCCACCATGGCGTCCGGACGGTCCATCGCCTGAGCCATCCTGAATAAGACGAGCTTCTCGCGGAGCACCTCCCATGCCCGCTGCGTGGAAAGACTCCCTTGCCTTAAGCGCACATGCCGAATGGCTCTGGCAAAGCGGTGAATCTCCGCGGCCGAGTCCTGAGGAAGCGTGGCCTCGCTCACGGCGGCGAGCCATGCCTCGATTTGCGGCCTGATCCGGGCCAGTACGTCCTGTTGGCAGGGCAGATACTCGCCCCAACGCAATGCGGCGCGGGCGACGCTTCGAGTATCGCTGGGATCGGGTAGATCATCCGGGTCGAAGCTCTCTGGCGGTCGGGCAGGAGGCAGGTTGAGATCAAGCAGAACGAGCGAGGCGATATCCAGTCCGAACTTCTCCTTCAGATCGCGGTGGGTTCCGAGCATGACGCTGGCTGCCGCGAACTGCATGTAACTGCTTGCCCGGAAGGCCGTGGCCGTAAGATCAACCGCTGGGGACTGGATCACCCCTGCTACGCTGAACTCCCCGGAGTGTCCCTGGATCGTAATCTTCACGCGGTCTCCCAGGTGGAGGTTCTTGCTGCGCGACGTCTGTACGGGGATGAGCACGTGCCCACCCGCCTGCAGCTTGCTGATGGCGTCGGCCGCGGACCCCTCGATCAACGTGATCTTGACCGTGTTCAACAGGACGGCGGGATCACAGGCAACAAAAACAGGTCGCGTGAGCATGTGCAGGAACTTCCGCACGAGGGCATGCGTGTCGGAGCGTGGAGCTTGGTCGGGCATGGCGATCTCGCAATCGACGTCCGCGATGATCGTGGTCTCGCCCACTCCGGGGATCTCAGCGACTCCTGCAGCGACGTCGCTGGGGACATACTCCCCCAACCAGACGAACGCATCGGGGAGACGGTTGGGGAAGTCCCACACGGCTATGACGGCCTCTGAGCCTATGCCGGTGTAGACGATAAGCGAGAGCCCGACCATGAGGACCCAGCAGATGCCGGCGCTGCGCCACGGCGTTTTCGCGCATTGGTCTTCGACTAGCTTGCCGCGCAAGCCGAAAAGCGGGCCCACCAGCCGTGCCAATGGAGGGCCTATTAGAACGACGACGAGGGGGGCGATTAGAACGTACCCGAAGTACAAGCTCGCGGCGCCGAGGCCGGCGAACGCGGTGTTTAGCCAACGTGTCTGATCCGGCAGTCGGACTAGGAGCTCGTGCAGCAGAAGAAGCATGACGCCGACACAGGCGCTTACGAACACGTAAATGCGTCGTGCCGGGCGCGCCTGCGGATGCACTGCGGTCAAGGGCGTCACCCTACACACTTGTAGGATTAGAGCCGTTACGGAAACCAGCATCGTTATAATCCCGCTGGAGGCGGCCAAACCCAACCCCCAGGTGCTCAAGCGGATGTCAACCGCCAAGTCGGCCCATTGGGGTATGAGCTTCGCCGCTGCCATGCCCAGGACCAATCCCATGCCCGTCCCTGCCACCCCCAGCGGCATGAGCTCGACGAAGAGCAGCGCTACGAGTTGTGCCTGGGTCAGACCCACACACCTCATCACACCGAGCTCCGACCTGCGCTCGAACAGACTGATGCTCATAGTCGTCAAGATGATGAAGAATGACGTAAGCAGTGCGACGAACGCCCCGAGCATCAGCAGCAGCCGCGCGATCCGGTCGGCCTCGTCCAACAGTTGCTGGCGTGCGGCTGCCGACTCCACTACGTACTGGGATGGGTTGTCGCATTCGGCAATCAGCCGTTCCACCTCGGCTTGTGTCGTAGCCACGGCATGGCGCGAGGTATCCGCAAGCATGATTTCGATTGCCGTAGCCGTCCCGTCCTCCTGCGTGAGCGCCCGGGCGTCGTCTATCGGCATGTACACGCCCGGAGGTTGAAACCCGCTTGGATGCTCACTCGTGTAAACCCCGACGACTTTCACTCGCAGCGGTGTCCCGGCGCGATGCGGAGCGAGGAATATGTCGTCACCGAGTTCCGCGTTGTCGAGGCTGCGCAGTTCACGGTCGATGACGGCTACCCCACGTTCACCGGGGCGAATCGTGCGCCCCTCGACGTGGGGCAGTACGTCGAAGTGTTGCTGGGTGCTCTGGTCGACTCCGATCACGTCGACGGGCCTCGATTCAGTGTGCATGGTGCGGTCAGCGCGTTCAGCCCTGATCAAACGGGCACGCCGTCTCAACCGGGCCGTGACATGGCTGACGTTGGGAAGCCGGGCGATCTTAGAGGTGATGGAGGCGTCGAAGCTGCCCCAATGCCCGCCCGGAGGATGGATGCTCAGCTGAGCGCGACCGAACCAGTGATGGATGACCTCCTCGGTTACCATCTGGCGTGCTGTCTCATGCAAGCCGGTCATGAGCACGACGGCACCGACGCCCAACGCCAGCGAGGCGAGGGAGGCGATGATGCGTCCCGGGCTAGCTGACCAGTGCCGTGTAGCGAGCGGCCACAACCGACGCATGCCATTCTCCGTCCGGCTTGATCTCGCCGATGTGACGCCCGTCCTTCAGTACCACTATGCGGTCCGCGAAGGCCGCTCCGGTGGCTTCGTGGGTGACCGCGACGACGGTGCGCCCATCGCGGTGCACCAGCGTGCTCAGCAGCTTCCAGATCGACTGCGCGTGACGCGTGTCGAGGTTGCCGGTCGGCTCGTCGGCCAGTACCACCACCGGGTCATTCATCAAGGCCCGGGCGATCGCGACGCGCTGTTGCTCCCCTCCGGACAGCGCGTCCGGGCGGTGTTCGGCACGCTGACGCATGTTGACCAGGCCGAGCAGGCGGTCCGCCTGTTCGCGCGTGCGTCCCGCCTCTCTGCCGTCGACCATCGCGGGGAGCGAGACGTTCTCCAGCGCGGTCAAAGTCGGGAGCAGGTTGTAGGCCTGAAAGATGATGCCCAGGCGGCGCCGCCTGAACAGCGTGCGCTCTCGGTCCGTCATTTTCCCAAGCTCGTGGTTTTCAATGAGGATTGACCCTGAGCTGGGCTTATCGAGGCCGCCTAGAAGGTGGAGCAGCGTGCTCTTTCCCGATCCGCTGGCGCCCATGACTGCGACGAATTCCCCTTGTCGCACACTGAGCTCGATGCCGACCAAAGCCTGCACCACCGTACCACCGCCGGTATAAGCTTTGCCCAGACCGGTGACCTCAAGCACCAGGTTCATCCGGCGGATTGTACGAACACACGCGCAATCGGGCTACAGCGTGCCGTGCGGGCATAAGAGGCAGCGCCACGAGCAGGTTGAATAGGCCGACAGAAGCGAGAACGCTGCAAGGCCTGTCATTCCAAGAACAACGCCCGTCCCTGAGGCGACGGGCGCTGAGTGGTCATTCGACTTTCGAGTATAGCGGATATAGTCGCCGTAGCAATCGCGGCTACACGCCGGGGGCGTAGGTCTGCTTCTTCTTGTGCTTAATCTTGCCGCTATGGCGCCTCTTTTTCCGCGTATGGGTTTCAGTTCTGGTTTCGCGCGTCTTGCGTTGCGCGGTAGGCTTCTGCTTGGTGGCCGCCTTACGCCTGGCGCGTTTTTTGTCCTTCTTCTTCGTGTCGGTTGCCACTTCTCGCTTCTTTCGCTCGGCGGTTATCTTGACGTCCCTCTTCTTGACCTCGCCGGTATCGCGCACAGCAAACCAGTATGAGCCCATGCCGAGCACCACTGCAACAACAACGCCCAGCGCTACTTTTTGTTTTTTTGCTTGATCCACGGCAAGCACCTCCTGTGGGAAGCGTTTCGTTTTCCCTCGGCGACGTATCAACAAGTATCGTCGCGGGTCGCTCCAACGTCAACCCGCGTTAAAGTACAGCTCGCGGGGTGTGCGAGGACTCAAGACCACACATATAAGACGCGCTAGCCAGGCGGGAGGTTCCCAGACTGTTGCCGGTTTCTGACGAAAAAAAATAAAGTATTGCGGGCTGACGGGCCGCCTTGGCCCGGGGCGAGCGTGCCCTTCCGGTTTTTCCAGGGCGGTGCGCCAGATTCTTCCCGGGTGGCGCGAGATGAACGACTAGGTCGAGGTTGCCTGGTGGTTGTGATCTGCTATCCTCCCCCGGCCGGTGGTCAAGTGATAACGCGTTTTCCAGCGGCCGGCGCCTCGCCTGGCAACGTATGGTTGGAGTCTCTCCCAAGATGAAGATCGGGTTCAGCTCTCTTGTCAGCCCCAGTTGGGACCTGGATACGATTGTAACGACGGCATCGGCGCACGGCTTTCAAGGCGTGGAGCTGCGTGGCCTGCGCGGCGAGCTCCATCTGCCGCGGGCGCCGGAGCTGGTCCGCGATAAGGACGGGGTGCGCGGACTGTTCTCGGACCACAAGGTCGAACTGGTGTGCCTGGCTGCGTCGGCCACGCTCACATCGCGCGATCGCAGGGAGATGGCGCGACAAAAGGCGACGCTCGTGGAGTTCATCGAACTGGCGGCGGCGTTGCGCTGCCCATACGTGCGGATTCTCGCGGGAGAAGCGGAGCGGGGAGAGTATGCACCGGCTGTACTGTCACGCATTGCCGAGGCCCTCCAAGCACTCATCCCCGTTCTGTGCCGTTGCGAGGTCACGATGCTCGTGGAGAACGGCGGAGATTTCCCAGCAAGCGACGACCTCTGGTTCCTTATCGATGCCGTGAGCCATCCGGTGATCCGGGCGTGCTGGAACCAGTGCTACGCGATGACACACGGGGAACGGGCGACAACATCCGTTCCGAGGCTGGGAGGGAAGATTGAGCTCGTACACGTGTGTGATGCGACCTTCGATGAAGACGGCACCATGACGGAGTATAAGCCGCTGGGCCAAGGTGATTGCCAAGTCGCCAAGCAGACTGAACTGCTCAGAGGGGTGCTTTACGACGGCTACGTGATCTTCGAATGGCCCAAGCTATGGCTGGAGTCACTTCCCGCGCCGGAGGCGATTCTCCCGGAGGCCGCCAAGTTCCTCAGGGCGTGCGTCGACTCCCGGCAGAATGTTCTCTCAGCCTACAAGGGAGATAAGAATGCACCCCGCATTTCGCGGCGGCCACCCTCGCCCTTGTCCCAGGCTGGCACATCGCCCAGCCCAACCTAACATTATTCTAACATTGCGTTTGTCGTTCTGCTAACAATACGTTAGAGTAGCGGAGCGCGGGGCTGGTGCCAGAAGCGCGTTCGGCGTGGTATGGTGGCCTCGTGTACACGCTGCGGGCGCGTGCGTGGCTGTTGCAGTGCCACGCTCCACAGGCCGGGCACCCACGAGCAGGCGTGGTCTACAGACGGGTGAGCTGATGTCGCTGCTGGTTACCGGAAGCGTCGGGATCGACACGGTTTCATCGCCCTACGGGGCTGCGGAGAGCGTTTTGGGTGGCTCCGCCGTCTATTTCGCCTTCGCTGCCTCTTTGTACGTGCCCGTGCGTCTGGTGGCGGTCGTGGGTGATGATTTTCCGAAGGAGTACACCCGAGCGCTCGAGTCGCGGGAGATCGACCTCGCCGGTCTTGAGGTGCGCAAAGGCAGCCGGACATTTCGCTGGTCCGGCCGATACGGGGAGGATATGAACGATCGGCAGACGGTGGACGTCAGCCTCAACGTGCTTGCCGAGGCCGGACCAACGATTCCGCCGTCTTTTGTCGACAGTGACATCGTCTTCCTCGCCAATACACACCCGACCCAGCAGCGTGAGCTGCTGTCGCAGATCGACTCTCCCAAGTTGGTCGTTTGCGATACTATGAATCTTTGGATCGACAACGAACGGGAGTCGTTGCTTAGGACGTTGAGCGTCGTCGCCGGCGTCATCATCAACGACGCTGAAGCCCGACAGCTTACGACGCTAAGGAATCTAATAGAGGCTGGGGAGAAGATCCTCGCGCTCGGGCCGAGATTCGTCATCATCAAGAAGGGCGAACATGGCGCGTTGCTGGTGACGGCGGAGGGCACCACGGCCGTCCCAGCGTTCCCCAGCAAGGCTGTCCGCGACCCGACCGGGGCGGGTGACAGCTTCGCCGGTGGACTGTTAGGATACCTTGCGGAGCAGGGCAGAGACGATGTGGACGCACTCCGCCGTGCACTCGTACACGGTACGGTGGGGGCGTCTTTTGTGATTGAGGATTTCTCGCTTGACCGCGTAAAATGCTTGAAGCGAGCCCAGATTGACCGGCGGGTGAAGCAGTTTTTGACTATGCTCCGCTTTGACTGAGGGCGTCGGGGATGAGTATGTACCCCGCGCGGTACGCGGGTGGCCCGGCTGAAGCGGTGGGCGAGATGGACCATTTTACAGGCTGTGCGCTTATTCGTCGCCATTGAGTTTTCCGACCGGGTGCGGTCGGTATTGGAGCGGGCGCAGACGGCTTTGCGCCGCAAGTGCGAGGGCGTTCGCTGGGTCAGGCCCGAGCAATTGCACCTGACCGCGAAGTTCCTGGGAGAGGTGCGAGACGCGACAGTATCTATCGTCGGCGAGGCTGTTGCCCGTGCGGCACAACGCTCAGGATCTTTCACGATGACGGTCAGCGGGTGTGGGTGTTTCCCGCAACGTGGACCGGTGCGAATCGTCTGGGCGGGGCTGACGGAACAGACAGGGGCGCTTACCCACTGCGTTGACAAGGTCGAGGAGGAGTTGGAGAAGGAGGGGTTTGCGAGGGAGCGGCGTGCCTTTTCGCCTCACGTCACGATCGGACGTGTGCGTGAGGACCGCTCACGCGGGGCGATCCGCTCGGCTGCTGAGGGATTCGCGTTAGGCCCGGTGGAGCAGAGCGTTTCGTCGATCACGCTGATGTCCTCGGTGCTCTCGTCCGCAGGTCCGACCTATACGGCGCTGAGGACGATCGAGCTCACTTAGCGGGCGAAGACTTGGTCTTCCCCCGGGGAAGGCCCGGACTACCGGCCACGTGAGTTGATGGCCGACCGGCATTGCCATTAGTAACGGTTGCTGAACGCGAACCGGGCGACCGAATAGATAGAGGTGTGTAATGAGTGTGATCATGAAAGAGAAGACGGTCCGGCGAAGTGAGGCGCTTGGTCGCGCCCTGCAGCAGATTGAGAAGGCGTACGGAAAGGGGGCCATCATACCGTTCGACAAGATGGATGCGGACGTCGACGGGGTGTCCACGGGGGCGTTGTCGCTTGACCTTGCCCTCGGTGGTAACGGGTTGCCGCGCGGGCGCGTCGTTGAGATGTTCGGCCCGGAGTCGTCGGGCAAGACGACGCTCGCTCTGCACGTAGCGGCGCAGGCACAACGTGCCGGAGGTATCGCCGCCGTGGTCGACGCTGAGCACGCGTTGAGTCCGTCGTGGGTGCGAAAGTGCGGCGTCGATCTCGAGAACCTTCTGGTAAGCCAGCCCGAATCGGGTGAGGAGGCTCTCGAAATCACAGAGATGCTCGTGCGCAGCGGGTCCGTGGACGTCATTATCGTCGACTCCGTAGCAGCCTTGATCCCGCGGGCGGAGATCGAGGGGGAAATGGGCGACACCCATGTAGCGCTGCAGGCGCGCCTGATGAGCCAGGCGCTGCGCAAACTGACCGCGGCCATCGGCCGAACCAGAACCGTCGTCATCTTCATCAATCAGATCCGCATGAAGATCGGGGTCATGTTCGGCAACCCGGAGACCACTCCCGGGGGGCGAGCCCTGAAGTTCTATTCGTCGGTCAGGATAGACATCCGCCGCATAGCATCGATCAAGGAGGGCGATACCGTGATCGGGAATCACGTGCGTGCAAAGGTGGTTAAGAACAAAGTCGCCGCCCCCTTCAGAGAGGCTGAGTTCGACATCATGTTTGACAGCGGGATCAGCGCGGAAGGTGACGTACTCGACCTGGCACTGGCGGACGGAGTGGTTTCAAAAAGCGGGGCGTGGTTCAGCTACAACGCCGTTCGTCTCGGGCAAGGGCGTGAGAACGTCAAGCAGTTCATGCGTGATAATCGCGATCTGTTCGAGGAGATCAAACAAGCCGTTGTCGCCAAACGCAGGCCCGTAGCACAGGGGGAGACAGGGCGTAAATCGGCCTCATCATCAGCACAAGCCCCGGTGGGCCAGGGCACGCGCAAGACCAGCCAGGCCGCAACCGCGAGAAAGAAACGCGCCTAATGCTGCATCTGAAGAGCTATGCGACGGTGGTCCAAAACGCGAGTCCGGACCGAGAGCCCGCAACGCCGGTTTGGACCCCGAGCCGTGGGAGTTAGCCCCCACCGTTACTGACGCCCCCACTGTCTCATCGCCCGGCGCGTCGACGGTGGAATCGACATCACGGACATGGGTTGCTGACACCCGGTGTGGCCCCCAGCCAGGATGTCGTGAACGCGCCGCCGGCGTTGAACAGGTCGACCTGGCGGACCAGGTCTTCGCTCGTGGTTAGCCCGGAGTGGTTGATATCACAGCTATACACGCCGTGGGGCGGTGTGCAGCTTCCATCCAGGCAGCAATTGACAAGCGTCGCGAGGTCGCGTGAATCGGCAATGTGGTCGCCGTTGGAATCCCCCGGCAGGGAGACGTACGTGCCCTTGCGTGTCCCGGTCGGCGCCCCTGCGTAGCTGATCTGCGTTATGGCGCCCGGAGATATGCGCCTGTTCAGCGTTGCAGTGAATGTACCGTCGAGGTTGTCGAGTACGAAGCGGATGAAATTGGGGGTGCCGTCCACTTCCGTCTCGCAAACGTCCCAACAGCCGGTCTGCGAGGCCCCAGCGGGGGCGGCCACTGTGACTCTGCGGATGCCCAGCAGAACATCGGCGTTCGCGACCTCGTGAGGCTGGCGGGCGTCGACCACCCCGGTCGGCGGCTCGCCGCTGGACCACATGACGTCTCCAACGGGGCACGCACCGCACAGGTTGGTGCACAGCGTTGCGGCTCCGCACGTGCCTGTCCCGGCGCAGAGGTCGTCCCACGCCACGGCGCAGCAGAAGGGATCGCACGCACAGACGCGCTCGCAGCAATTGACGTCGCCACATCCCACCGTTCCCGTTCCGGTGTTATCGATGCAGCAATCGGTAGTGCGCTCGGCGCACGGGCTTTGGAGTAGGCATTGCTGAGCAGCGTTGCGTCCGCCGATATCCAGGCACAGCGCCTGGTCCAACGCCACCACGTCTGTTGTCTCGTAGACCGGAGGATCGACCCCGTCGCGGTCCCACAATGCCCGACCTGTATCAGCCCCGCCAAGCTCCCAGTACCAGTCGCACCAACTGGCAACTGTGTTGCTGATCTCGACCCAGTAGCATGTGTCAGCAGTGACACCAACGGGCGGGTGAGTCGCGCTGTATTCGTACTCAGGATAGAATGGACGATGGCTGGGAATGAACCTGGGAGTGGCCGTGGGCCCAGTGACGGTCAATCGCTTAGCGGGATCGACAGCATCCTGCGTGAACTCCGCCAACAGCGTCCCCGGGGTGCCGCCGGCATCGTCATAGTAGCGGACGACGAACTGATCCGGAGCGGCTCCCTTGCAGTCGCCGACGGCGTCGGAGTACATGCCCCACCAGCACAGATCCGCGATCGTCCCAGATGTAGTGGGGGTGAAGTCGTCGACGACGGTGTCCGTCGTGCGGTTGCTTCGCCGCGCATCGAACAGGCTCGGCTGCTGGCAGGACTGTGTGGGCCCCGTACCGCACGGGAGGGCAACCGGGTCGATCGTAAACGACCCCACCCCCCCGGGAGTGTTGAACAGCGACAGCGTGCCTACGCGAATCAAATAGGAGTGGTTGGCCGAAGCCTCAAATGTTACGCTTGACCCGTAATCAGTGCTCAGATCACAGGCGTCGTCGTTGCAGGTCAGGAGGTTTGCGTCGGTCGGCAGGCAGTTGCATCCCTGGTAGACCGCAATCTTCGTGTCGACAGCCTGCCCGCAGGTGTTCAGCTCAACAGTCTCCGTGACGGGCGGCGCGGTCCAGCAATACCAGACGTCCTGGATGATGGTAGGGTCGTTCCACAACGCGCACAGATCATGGCTTGGTGAGCCGGGTTCCACGGTTGCGCTGGTATTGTCGAAGGGGTGGGGCCCGGGCCCTGAAATGGGCGTCTGATTAGCGCAGTTGTCGTTAACGGGCGGGATCTGTCCGGCAGCGCCTGCAGTTGTGGCGTGCTTCACCGTTGTGTTGGTCCTGTCGGCCGATGTGCGTGGCCGCCCCGCCTTGTATATGGAAGCGATCGGAGCGCCACCCGCACCCTTTGTGAAGCCGTCGTTGTACGGCGTTGCAGATGCAGGCCCCCGAGTTGGTTTTCCAGCTTCCGATTCGGCGGCGACGCTGACGGTCACTGCCCCCAGCGCGCATACCACACTCACCCCCCAGAATTGCATGTTCATCGATTCGCCTGCCTTAGATAGTCGTGGTACCCCCGGAGTCAGGAAAGTCTATTCATTTCGTCGCGTTGTTTCAAATCAGGGAGTTGGCCGGCGATAGAATCTGCCCACGCCCCTTTTCGTCCTATAATCCATCCTTGACGTGAGAACCGCCGGCAAACTGCGATAACCTCCGGACTTGGACCGGGGTGCCCACGTGGGTGCGCTTTGTAGTGCGGCGCGCCTGCCCGTCCTGCTTGCGAGGTGAGGGCCGAAGGCACGCAAGATTCCCGCAGCGCGCGCTGCTGTGTTGAGGCGGGTTGGCGAACGAAGCGGCTGGCTCCGGGAGGGGCTAACGTGGCAAACGTCGCCGCACCGGGGCGAACTCGTCCGCCTTGGTGAAGCCGTCCGGAACGACCAGCTTGAAGGGATTCTCCTTGAACCTGGGATTGACGGCGACGTCGGCGAGGGTAAGCCGCCTGGTGCTTTTTTCACCCTTACGATTGGTGGCTATCCGATCGACCCGCCTCGGAAGATGATCCTTCTTCGATATGAACCAGTTGGCCTCCTGCTCCGCCTGCCTGTAAACGACGTGGATTTCGTAGCAATCCTCACCGCCTATTACCGCAGTCCCCTTGAGTTCCACGTGCTCAGCGTTGATCTCGTCACTAAAGGGCGTTGGGTAGCAGTATTCAATCATAGCCAAAATGCGCGCCACCTTTCCGTCTGAGCCGACTACCGCGGGATCGATGTCGGCGTAAACGGTTTTCGCGCCATTATCGATCAGATAGTGTGTGTTGCCGTCGGAGCCGCAGACTACCCGCCTCTTTTCAATTGAATTCGGCAGGGTGAAGGCGGCTTCGTACCGGAAGCGGAGCGGAGCTTGATCAGGGCAATCGCCTTCAATGATCACTGTACCGTCGACGTCCGGGATATAGGCCGCGAGCGCCCCTGTGGCTCGGAGCGTAGCCTTGTAGCTGACCAGCTTGACCGCCTTTGTCGCAGCATCAGCCTTCTTGAGAATCTCGCGAGCCCTGTTCTCGGTCGAAGTCTCTTTTACCGCAGCGGTCGAATCCGAGGTCACTTGACCCGCAGCCCGCACGACCAACGCACTTGCAACGCAGACACTCATTAGAATCGGCACTTGCCTCACGATCGTTTCTCCGTATCACACCAGCGTAGATCCTCGAAGGTCCGGGGCGGGTAACATCGACAAGTATAGTACCGCTCGTGGGCCGGCCGATCCAGTAACGGGTAGATCCGACGTGCGTAGCGCAGGGCCGCCCAGACCCGCTGGCCGGTCGGTGGTAGACTGGTGAGCTGTGCCAGCCCCGCACACGGGGAATGCCCTTGTGTGTCGTGAATGGACCGCGCGGTGTACGATGGTACGTTTAGGACGCGCCGTGCAGGGCGGGACATGGCGAACGACGCTCGCAGCTGGTGCAGCTGGTGGATGCCTATGCCAC
>JBHHXS010000060.1:0-14521 GCA_046757145.1 Phycisphaerae bacterium
CCGGGTATCCACTGTGCGTGTACACGCGCACGAAATCCAGGGCGGTTGCGCTGCTTGCCGAGGGGGCCTCTTGGATGGATTCGCCCGCGGCCCTGGCCTGTGAAGTCGATTGCGTTATCTCTATCGTTGGCGACTCCCCCGATGTCCTCGAGGTATTCTGCGGAGAGCGCGGCGTGTGCACCACCCTGCGCGCGGGGACGCTGTGCATCGACATGTCCACGGTGGCGCCCGAGGTGACCGTGTCGGTCGCTGCGAAGGTTGCCGAGTGTGGCGGGGCGTTCCTCGACGCACCCGTGTCAGGAGGGAGAACAGGCGCGGAGGACGGGAAGTTGTCGATCATGGTCGGGGGCGATGAACGCGATGTCGCCCGCGCTCGTCCGATCTTCGACGTGCTTGGCAAGTCTACCGTTCATGTTGGGCCTGTAGGGCACGGACAACTGGCGAAGGTGTGCAACCAGATACTGTGCGGTCTCAACTTGCTGGGAGTCAGCGAGGCTATGGTGCTGGCTGGACGGACCGCGCTCGATCCGCGGAAGATGCTCCAGGCGGTCCGCGCGGGGGCGGCTGGCTCCTGGGCGGTCGACAATCTGGGCCCGCGCATCCTCACGCGAGATTTCGACCCGATGTTTATGATCGACCTGCAGCAGAAGGACCTCCGTATCGCCCTGGAGACAGCGCGACAGCAAGCGGTTCCCCTGCCGGGTACCGCTCTGGTTTCGCAGTTGTTGACAGCCAACCAGGCGGCTGGAGAGGGCAGGGAGGGAACCCAGGCGCTTGTGAAAACACTTGAAAGACTTGGGGCAACCGGCGGCGGTTCGCGGTAGCCGTGTGTGGTAACGCCCTCACAGCATGTTCAATGCTTCAGGTCGGTGTTTTTCTGGGATGGGGTCTGCAGATCGGACCTGCTGAGCTTCACGGCAACGAAGCCCCGGGGAGGTTCGGGTTAGTGTTTTCCGGCGGGCGGAGCGAGTCCCTGTCTTGCAAGAGCGTCTGCAAGTCCATAGCGCGCACCGGGATGGCGGGAGTCCAGGCGCAACGCTTCTCGAAACTGCGTGGCCGCTGCCGCCGCGTGACCAAGCTTCAACAGCACGTGGCCCAGGTTGTTATGGGCCGAAACGAGGGTCGGGTTTATGCGCAGCGCTTCACGATACTGTTCGACCGCGGCGAGCAGATCGCCCCTGTCTCTCAGGGCGTTGCCCAGGCTATAGTGCGCCTCGGCATAGTCGGGGCGGAGGTTTATGGCAGCGCTATACTCATCGATGGCCCGAATGAAATCGCGCCGCGCTGACAAAGCGTTGCCCAGCGCATATCGCGCGATAGGGTCGCGCGGCCACGTGCGGACTGCAGCGCGCAGTTCACTAATACCGGCTTCGATCTTACCTTGTCTTACGAGAACTTCACCGAGCTTCACCCTCGCGAAAGCGTAGCCGGGGTCGATTTTGAGCGCCTGGCGGTATAGGTCGGCCGCCTGGTCGAGCCTCCCCAGTCGGCTGACGATCGTGCCCAGGTTGCTGTAAGCGCTGGCGCGGTCAGGCTGCACTCTGATCGCCTCGCGTAGCGACGCCTCCGCCTTGTCGAGGCGTCCGACTCGTTCCCAAGCAATACCCAGGTTCTCGTGTGCGCGGGGGTTATTGGGCCGCTTGGCCACGACATCACTCCACATATCCAGCTCACTGCGGTACGTCCTGTTGCGTGCCACAGTGGCGTACCCCAGGGCTCCGGCTGCGGCGACAAAGAGCATCACACTGATCGGCCGTGCTGCCCGGGCGGTGCACATGCCGCGTCGCGTTGCATAGTCCATCAAGCCGTGCATGCCGAGAACGGCGAGCGAGACGACGGATGCAAGCGATAGATACATGCGGTGATCGAACGCGACGTCCTTGATGGGCACGAAACTGGAGGTGGGAAGGAGGATAAGGAAGAACCACGCCCCGATGAATCCGACACGTGGGCTTTTGTACAACGCCCACATCGTCGCTATGAGAAGCGGGCCTACGATCATAAGAGGCAGCAGAACTTGCCCCAGGGTGTTTGCAATCGGCCAGTAGTAGTCGAGGCACAGGCCTGCAGGCCAGAGTGACGATGCCAGGTAGTGGGAGATCACGCCCGGCTGACTACGCAAATACTCAGTTGGCGTGATTCCGGCGTAGCCGAAGCCGACGTGAGCCGTAGCGCGCGGGCTCGCGTCAAACACTCCCTGGGCGATACCCGTCGCGAACAACACCGACCAGGTGGCTGCGAGGCCCGTGTAGAGCTTCCAGCGTAACCGAATCGCTTCACGGAACGAACCGGCAAGGAAGCTTCGATCGTAGAGGATGACCGCGAAAGGCCCGGTGACCATGACGGCTTTGCTGCCCATACCCGCGGCGCTGCACGCCACCGCTGCCGCGTACCACCACATCGGACGCGTCGATCCCGCACCGCGAATCACGCAGTACAGTGTCAATAGATAGAACATCCCCATCAGGGACTCGCTCCGCTGGATGATATATGTGACGCTTTGCACCTGAAGCGGATGAATCACCCACAGCAAGGCGATGGCGAGTGCAATGAGGTGCGATACCCTGCCGTAACGCGCACGTTGGACACCGAGAAGCAGCGTACGCCGGACAATGCCGAATAGCGTGAGGCCGGCGGCCGCATGGATGACGAGATTGAAGGTGTGGTAGCCCCACACCCTGCTCTTGCCTAACGCGTAGTTGACCGCAAGCGACAGCTCCACAAGCGGACGATGCACTCTGAGCAAGTGCCATGGAGGCCAGAGGTGTCGCAGACGTTCGTTATTGACGATGCGCCGGTCCTCATCGAAGATGAAGACGCCTTCGAAGCTGTTGACGAAAACGACTACAGCCGCAAGGACGACAAGCAACCCACACACGGTCGGCCAGCCGCGCCAAGGCGTCGGTGATGTGGTCCTCTTGGCAGTGCGTTTGGATCGCATGTTCGTGGGCGACCATCAGGGGGTTCGTAGAGGGTATTGTAAAGCGGGCATTGACGCGCGTCGACTTGCGGGCGACAATGGCGACAGCGCGGGGATTGTGGCCGGCTGACCGAGAACTCCGAACTCCACACGGCCTTGGATTCTTGTTAGTACGTGTCCCGCAAGGGCTCACCGAACAGAGGGGCGTAAACAGATGATACAATCGACAAGGCACGGGCGCCGGTGGGCAATCTTGCGTACCGGCGTGCTAAGCGGTGTTGCTGCGTGTAGTGCGTTGGGCGGCTCCACCGCTGGAGAGCGTACCATGACCGACGCCGAACGGGAGTTCTCCGATCTGTACAAGACCTATCTCGCGCAATACGAGCCGTTGTGGAAAGAGCAGGCTCGCGCGTGGTGGGATGCGAGCATCGCCGGGACTGACGAAGCGTTTGCGCGTCGCAAGGCCGCCGAAGCTGCATTGATCGACCTGCACAGTGATCGTGTGACCTTTGCCCGGCTCGAGTCTTTGAGGAAGAGCGGCGTGATCACGGACCCTGTCCTTAAACGGCAGCTCGAGGTGATGTACTTTGCATTCCTGCCCGTGCAGGCCGACGCCACTCTGCTCAAGCGAATCGCCGAGATCGAAGCGGATGTGGAGCAGGTCTTCAATACGCATCGCAGCTTGATAAACGGTCGACGTGCAACTGAAAACGAAGTGCGCGCCGCCCTTTCTCAGACAAAGTCATCACAAGAAGCCGAGGCCGCGTGGAAGGGGTACATGGCAGTCGGACGCAAGATCGAGCCCAAGCTCAAGGAACTGGTGAGACTGCGCAACCGGGCGGCCAAGGAGGTCGGGTTCTCCGACTTTTTCTCTTTGCGCCTGGCACTGCAGGAACTGGATCAGGCCGAGCTGTTCAGGATCTTCGACGAGCTGGACTCCCTGACGCGCGGGCCGTTCGCACAGCTAAAAGCGAGTATAGACGAACACATGGCGACACGCTTCGGGATCACGCCGGCTGAACTCAAGCCGTGGCACTTCGGCGATCTGTTCTTCCAGGAGGCGCCCGAGATAGGTGCCGTTGACCTCGACGACATGTTGCGCGACAGCGATATCGTGCGCCTCACCAGCGAGTACTACGCCGGCTTGGGAATGCCGGTGGACGATATCCTCAAGCGCAGCGATCTCTACGAGAAAGAGGGGAAGACGCCGCACGCGTTCGCTACCGACCTCGATCGTGCGGGCGACGTGCGCATTCTGTGCAACTTAAAGCCCAACATCTACTGGATGGATACTTTGGTACATGAACTCGGGCACGCCGTATACGACAAGTACATCGCGACTGATTTGCCGTTCAACCTGCGCGAGGCGTCGGACGCGATCACGACGGAAGGCATCGCCCTGATGCTCGGCGCGATGGTGAAGAAGGAGGAATGGATCCGGCGCGTTTTGAAACTCCCTTCGAATAAGGCGGGAGAATACGTGAAGACGTCGCGCGCCTCGCTGCGAAGTGAAAAGCTTCTTTTCAGTAGATGGGCCCAGGTGATGACGCGCTTCGAACATGCCATGTACACCGACCCGGATCAGGACCTCAACACGTTGTGGTGGGACCTGAAGAAGCGTTATCAACTGCTGAATCCGCCGGGCGACGTGAATCGCCCGGATTACTGCGCCAAGATGCATATTGTGGGTGCTCCGGCGTACTATCACAGTTACATGTTGGGGGAACTGTTTGCCAGCCAGGTCAGCCATTACATTGCCAGGCGGGTTATTCACAGCGCCGACGATGGAACGTGTTTTGCGGGGCGGCGGGAGGCCGGCGATTATCTGCGCGAGAAAGTCTTCGCTCCGGGAAAGCTCTACTCCTGGCGCGAGCTAACCAGGCGCGCCACGGGCGAGCCCTTATCGGCGAAGTACTTTGCGCAGCAGTTCTCTGTGGGCGAGCCCTAGCGCTTCGCCGTTGCTGCAACGGTCCTCCGCGACGCGGTCACACGGAACGCACGGTGCTGGCCGCGCCGGGTCTACATGTTCTGAGTCGTCCCGCCCGGCGGGGCGCTGCGTGTCGCAGTAAGGTATGGCAGCCCAGAGGCACAGGAACTTCTTGGAGACTCGTGCCGGTCGCTCCAGCTCCAACGGAGGGTCTCCCACACAGGCGCGCTCGGGGACAACCTCTTGGTGGCTAAGCGCAGAGGTGGTAGCCGCCGTTGTCGCCCTTCTCTGCTACGTCAACACTCTGCCGAATGACTTCTGCGACGACGGCATCCCCATCGTACAGGCCAATCCCAAAGTGAACGAGCCGCACCAGAGGGGCCCGCTCTGGACCACCGACTACTGGTCCGCGACGAAGGACGCCACGCCCAACCGTGACCTGCTCTATCGGCCGGTCTCGCTGTCGTCGTATCGGATCGTACGAATGATCGCTGGTCCGTCAGCCTTTGCACAGTTGTCCGTCAACGTTGTACTTCATGCTCTGCTGAGCGTGCTCGTTGCCAGGTTGTGCAGACACATGAAAGGATCGAACGCCGCCGCCATGGTCGCCGGCGTGCTCTTCGCCGTGTTGCCGATCCACACGGAAGTCATCGCCAACGTCGTCGGGCGGGCTGATTTGCTGGCGACCACGGGTGTTCTTGCAGGTGTTCTCGCACACCGCCGGTCGATGGTGGCGGCCAAGGATTGGGGCATAGCGAGGTGGCGCGTCGTGGCTGCGTTCTGGGCCTTCGTAGCTATGGGGGCGAAGGAAAACGGAGTGACCGTCGTCGCGGTGATCATACTTCTGGACAAGCTGTGGTACCAGCCCTGGCGTGCAGCAAGTCGAGATCGACCGTGGTGGAGCGTCGGGGCGTTGGCGCGCTTCAGTTATCTTCTGGTTCCGTCGGCTATTTATGCCATGCTGCGTCTGCACGCCTTGGAAGGGCAGCTCTACCAACATCCGGCGTTGACCAAGACGGTCAACGTACTGGTGGATGCTCCGCAGTGGCAGCACGCGCTTGGAGTAATCCAGCTCTGGGGGATGTATTGGGTCAAGACGTTCTGGCCTCGTGTTCTGTGCGTGAACTACTCCATCAATGCCATTCGCCTTGCTACGAGTGCCGTCGACCCACACGTTCTTGTGGGCCTCGGGGCCACCGTGGCCCTCAGCGTCGCTTCGGTGCTTGCATGGCGCCGCGGCAGTCGGAGCGTGGCGTACCTGTCGGTAGCGATCCTGGTCTGCTATGCGCCCGTTTCCAACGCGACGGTTCTGTTACAGGTCTTTTTCGCAGAGCGCATATGGTATTTGCCCTCGGTCTGGTTTGCGATCATGTGCGGTCTTGCCGCCGGGCCATACGTTCGGGGGCTCGCAGGCTGCCTCATAACCGCCCTTATCGTACTTGCTCTCACCGAGCGGTGCTGGATGCGCAACGCCGAGTGGCACGACAACCTCACCCTGCATGCCGCCGCCTACAAGGATCATCCCAACGCGGTCGGTGTGCTGCGGCTCTACGGCCAGACTCTTGTACGCAACGGGGAGCTTGCACGCGGGATTGCGTTGCTTAGACAAGCCGTTGATATCGATCTGGGCTTTACCGATGCGCATCGATCGCTCGGGCATGCGTACATGCTCGCGGGTGAATACCCTGCCGCGATGCACCATCTGAGGATAGCGAACATGCAGGCGCCGGACCATCCCACGACGGTGAAGGCTCTTAAGTTCGTCAGTCGCAAGCTGGCGGCCCAGAACGCAGCGGAGTTGCGGCGGCTGGAAGAGCAGGCACGCATGAATCCCGACGATGTCAACGCCGAACTCGCGCTACTGCGAAAGCTCGAAGAAGTAGGACGCAACGACGAGGTACTTGCCCGCCTCTACGACGGGGAGCAGCGCTTCGGCAACAACGTCGATTGGCAGGCGCAGTACGCCGTGACCCTCGTATATCGCAACCGTCGTGACGAAGCTATCAGCAGGTACGAACGGTGTCTGGCACTGGACCCCGCGAATCCTCAGCTCACGATAGAACTGGCGGAGCTTCTACTGGAGCGGCGCGAGGGCGACGACGTCGAGCGGGCTTGGCTGTTGGCGACTCACGCCGCCGACCTCGCACCGGGTGCCTATTACGTGATGGTCTGTCAGGCTGACATTCTTGCCGCCCAGGGAAAGGTGTTCGCAGCGGGGCAGATGTATCGTGACGCGATCCGGGCACTGCCTCCGGGAAGCAATGTCAAGCCCGTATTGGAGGCGCGGGCGAAGGCGTTGGGACAGTGACGGCACGCAATCCGCCTGCGAGCCTGCATCAGCGGGGACCTCTGCTCGCCGTGCGCAACCTGCGCGCCTATATACCGCTCCGGCGCGACCTGCTTGGACGAACGCGCACCTGGCGCCGGGCTGTCGACGACGTCAGCTTCGAGATCAAGACGGCCACTACACTTGGGCTCGTTGGGGAGAGCGGGTGCGGCAAAACGACTCTGGGGCGTACCATTCTTCGGTTATGGGAGGGATCGGCCGCCCGGGCGATGCGCGCCCGGGTGTCCGGACACGTACTCTTCGACGGAACAGACGTCCTGGCAGCAACACCCGGGCAGATGCGACACCTCCGCCGACAGATGCAGATTATTCTCCAGGACTCGTCCGGATCGCTTAACCCGCGCATGACGATCGGGCAGATAGTCGCCGAGCCGCTCGCCATCCACCGCCTGTGCGTTGGGCACAAGCGGCAAGAACGCGTTGCTCACCTGCTTGACAGTGTGGGACTGCGCCCGTCGCACGCACACTGCTACGCACACGAACTCTCGGGAGGGCAGCGACAGCGCGTCGCCATCGCAAGGGCGCTGGCCCTGGCGCCAGCGTTCATCATTTGCGATGAACCCGTCAGCGCTCTGGACGCCTCAGTTCAATCGCAGGTCCTGAATCTGCTGAGCGATCTACAGCGCAAGCTAAAACTGACGTACCTTTTCATTGGACACGATCTCGCCGTCGTGAGACACGTCAGCCACCGCGTGGCGGTCATGTACTGCGGCAGGATCGTTGAGCTGGCTGATGCTCCCGAGCTCTATGCGCGCCCGCTGCACCCCTACACCAACGCGTTGCTTGCAGCCGTGCCGGGAACACATCGAAACGCCGGTTCACCGGGCGTCGCCGCCCCGGGCAGCCGCCGGCAAGTCACGTCCGAGCAGCCTCCGCCCGCGCCCGGCCACCCGCCGTGTGCAACCCGAGGCGATACAGACGAGGTACTTCCACGGAACGGTGAAGGGCAGGGCGACACGACTGCTCCAGCCGGTTGTGCCTACCAGCCGCGATGCCCCATCGCTACGCAGAAGTGCAGCGAGGTGACACCAATGCTTCGCGTGGAGCCGGGCTCCGTGCCTGCACACCTGGTGGCGTGTCATCACCCTCACGGGATCTGCGAGCCGACAGCGGCTCCGCGCCCGGGCTGTGGGCTTTGACGCCGCGGCATCCGATAACTCGAATCAAGATGAGTGATTCCGTTTGTTGACGCCAAGCGCGGTGGGATGGGCCGTTTCGCGATACCCCGTAGCCGGTGCCGAAACTTTCTTGCCTGCCACGAGGTCAGCCGTATCAACGTGGTGAATCACTGTCGTCAGTCGGACATGAGCAGCCACCCATTTGCGCTGGTGCCACATGGCAGTGGGTCCTCGATGATGATCTTCCGTTCGCTTCCCGCGCACGCTGGTCGGCATCGCTGCACTGTCTATAAAGCTGCGGCCTCCGGGGCCGCGAGACCTTGCGGCATTGATGTGTCAATAGCGCAGCAGCACCCCGCCTAGGGGTGCGCGAACGGTCATAGCCTTCGTGTACGTACCAGGAGCGGTGTAGCGGCCCGGACCGAGTATCCAGAGCGTGCCTCCCAAGGGCGTATTGTCTACGCCGCTGGTGAACTGGCTGTATGGACACGCGAACGATCCGTCTTCCGTGCATAGACCGAGGTCAAAGCATGCGCACTGCCGATCCACAAAGCGCCAGTCATCCTCAGGGTACAGGAATGACATTACCCGAGCATCCCAGAAGCTGAGATGAGACCTTTGGCCGATCACGTTCTGCCATTGAATGTCATAGGGCGGCGCAACTGTCATCGTCACTCCGCCATCCGGACATGCTCGATCGTGCGGGCATGCGGGGCACCCGGAGAAGTCGCATTGCCCATAGTGCATGACCGAATCGAAGTCATAGGGCCCGTACTCATCACCCTCACGACGGACGGCAAACTGGGACTGGCATGACGCCCCCGCGCAGCAGTCGCCGCATATGTTCTCCGTGTTGATTCGTACACACGGTCCGCCCGAGCATGCCGAGTCACGATCCGACCTCGAGTGTTCGTGCCAATAGCCCAGTGCGTGACCAAGTTCATGGTCGATTACGTAGGTGCGGTTCCAGTCTCGAATCCAGATGTCATGGCGCCCGCCCGACATCCCCACACCCTCCGAAGCATTGAATAGAGCATATATGACATAAATGTAGTTGGGGTCATCGCGTCGGGGCCTGAAATGCACATTGGCGACACTCTCCCAGTGCGTCATCGCGTCGACGGCCAATGCCTGCTTGTCCGAACTGACATTGTTCGCAAAGACATAGGGTACGACCCCACCCGGCCAAAGCGCTGTGCCGTAAGTCGCACGTTCGCCCGGTGCGTCTCGCACCTGCTTGGGCACGACAATGTCGCCCTCGATGATCATGTACCCCTCGGGTACGTGGGTCACCGGGCCTTGTTTATCGCCGTACTCGTGCGCCGCCTGCGGGCCTTGGCCCAATACCGCGCCGGTGCTGAGCAGCGCAGCTACAGCGAGGTTGACCTGTCCTTTCATGACTAAGCTCCATTTGGCCCGGGTGGGCCTCCGCCGATCGCCTCTGCAGCGTGGTGGTGGATATACGCCTCCCAACTACTGCAGGCTGACGAGCGCTAGGACCAACCCTTTGCCGTCCGGCAGTGCCGTCATCGCCTTGCCGAGTACCGCCCCCTGGGCCCTGACCTGATCCGTTACCTTCATCGCTCTCCCGGGCGTGTTTCCCGTGGTCAGTAGATCACCGGGTTCTATGGCGCCGTTGGCTGCGTCCGCGAGAACGTACACACGGCCGGTCAGGGCGATGGCGTGCTGTCCGTCAGCGATGGAAGCCTTCTGGCCCATTAGCATTCCCGGCTTTATGCCGGCGGCGCCACTAATGATGCCGGCCACCGTGCGATCGTAAGGGCGGTTGCATACTGCCAGTTTCCCGGGGGAGCTCTGGTCGATACACACTACCATACCGGGCTCAGGTTTGTTGTTCCCGGCGTTGACATCGAACTGCTCAGAGAGGTCGCCGCCGCCGGTGATCTGCAGCACCTGCGTGACCACTCTGCCCTCACCCGTTCCGGGGATGTCGGCATCGAGCTGGATGGTTACCTCCCCGGCAGAGTTGCTCAGCTCGATGTCCGCGCCCTGGTTTCCTCCCTCGGCGGCTCGCAGCCTGACGGTACGCATGCCGGTTCCGTTAAACATCATCAGCTCACTGGCTCCCGTGGTTACGGTGCTGGAAGAAACGTGGAACGTCTCGGTCCCGCTCGGGTTGCGCATCAAGATGGCACTCTCCCCGCTTTCTCCGAAGTGTGGGTCGAGTGTGATGGTGGCCCTCCGCTGCGCGTCGGTGGGATGATTGTAGTACTTGACTTCACCGCTACGAAGGATGCTCATGCGGTTTATGCTGTCGGTATAGAAGTCAAGCCCGAGGCGGCGCCCGCCTTGGGTGCGTTTTGAGGCGATTGCCTCGCCGCTTACGCCGCTACCGAATCGCAACGCCGGGGCGTCTATGTCGAGTACGCCGTCGTTGGCATTTCCCTGGTCGATGTTCATTCCCCCAAAGACGCTCATGCGCTGGACAGGTGTGAGCGTGCCTACGCCCACCCTGCCATAGTTGTCGACGAAGACCGCGTCTACTGGATCGCCGTCGGCGGCGTCGAGCGAGTGTACGTTGCCCGTGCTTGCCGTAACGGTGCGCAGAGCATAGGGGACCGGGGTTAGCTTCTGCCGCGGACTCAAGGCCACGAAATTGACCGGGGGGCCGGCGCAGTAGTCCGGCGGATCACCGGCTCCGGGGCAGCACACCGCGATTCCCAACCAGCGAGCGCTCCCATCAAACGGATCGCCGCCGAAATCTAGCTCTATAGCGAAAAGCCCGTCGGTCAGAGCTACGCCCTGCGTAAGTTGCGTGTTGAGCAAGTGGGAGCTCTCCGGTGCGAGCGGATCATCCCACAGGCTGAACTCGAAATCGCAGACGGCACTTACGGGCCTGCCCGTGCGTTTGAGCTGCCCCTGGTAACTAAAGGCGGTGCCCACAGGTGCCTGGCCACGCGCCCCGCTAACGACACTGACGACAGCAAGAAACACCAACAGCCCGAAAGACTTCATAGTGCTCACAATCTCTCTCCGCGCGTTTCGCAGGTATGACGCAGGCATTACTTTGGACCGTGTAAGATCCCCCGCGATGCCCGGGACCTTGGACCTTGAACTCGGAAACCACCCTTAACCCCGCTAAGCTCCGGCGACCCCCGCCGTGATTATAGGGCGACCGTCAGGTTGGATGAAAGGCAACGGTATTCCGAATCTGCGGGCCCCGTGCGAGCGGCCGATGCTGCGGGGGGGGGGCTGGTGGGCGACAGATTACGCTCGACGTAGCCGCGACCTGCGGCGCACCTTGCTTCAGGAGGGCTGCTCACGCGCGTCGGGCGACGGTCGGCGCGATGAATCCGTTTGTGGCGTTTCGCCCGTCTTCCGCGTGTAGATCATGACGTACGAGCGGCAGGCGACCGCCGCACATTCCGCACAGGCCGGTCCAAAATCGGCCGGCGCCAGCTTGTGCGTTCTCACTTCAAACCCCAATGACGTGTACAGCTCGATCGACTCCGCAGCGCGCCGTGGATCGGCAATGTGTCGGCGAACCCACCCATCGGCGATCCACTGGGGATTGTCTGCGACGGGGCACTCGAGCGGGGTCGGCCCGGGACCGGGAATGGACATGTCCGACTCGGAAGACATCTGCGTCCGTATCCTCAAGACTGTGCCATATCCGTCACCTGCGTCTCGCGCTCTTGGCGCAGTTTCTCGAGACGCCTGTGTCCCAGAATGGCAGCACCGAGGGCGGCAACGAACTGCACCATCTCCGGGTCAGGTACGTTGACTTCGCTGTCGAGTTGTTGGCGAACGGCCTGAGCCATCGTCTCGAAACGCAGGATGCCGCCAACCAGCGTGTACTCGGGCTCAGCCTTGACGCGCTTCATAAGCTGCACGGATCGGTCGACCAACGATTCGATCGCCCCTTGCATTATGTCTGAGGGAGGGGTCCCCAGCGACAGATGGTTGATTACCTCGGACTCCGCGAACACCGTGCACACGCCGGAGATCGGAACGGCCTCCTTCGACGTTGCCGCCAGACGTCCGATCTCCTGCGTCGAAAAACCCATGTACCGCGCGGTCTTTTCTAGAAACGCTCCAGTTCCCGCTGCGCACTTGTCGTTCAAGCGGAATGAGAGCACCTTGGCAAGCGGGTCGAGGCGGCTGGCCTTCATGGTCTGCCCACCGACATCGAGGATCGAGCGCGTTCCGGGGAAGAGGAAGGAAGCGCCACGTGCGGAAGCGGTCAGGTCGGTGACATGTATATCTTTGAATTCGACCTGGTGCCTGCCGATGCCGGTCGCGATTACATAGGCGATATCGCCCGCATCGAGCCCCGCCCCCTTCAGGCATGATGCGTATGCCTCTTGCGCTGCCTTGGTGAGTTTGAAGCCTGTGGGCCTTATATCACGGGTGATGATGTCATTGTGTTCGTTTATGATGACGGCTTTGGTGTAGGTTGACCCCACGTCGATCCCCGCGGTCCTTGTCATCTGGTATTCTCCACGGAGCTGCGAGGGTTCCTACTTGAGAGGATGCAATCCAGGGCGAACAGGGCCGCACCCAGCGCACCCATGTAATGCGACTCCTCGCTTACGTTGAGCTTGGTGTCCAGCCTCTCCTCCAGTGCTCTGATCATCGCGATATTCCTCGTGACGCCCCCGGTGAAGGTGACCTCGTCCTCAATACCGACGCGTCGGATAAGGGCGGCTGAGCGGGAGGCGATCGACGTGTGGACGCCCCACAGTATGTCCTCGATCTTCTTACCCTTTCCAAGCCAGGAGAGCACCTCGGACTCGGCGAAAACGGTGCAGGTCGTGCTGATGCGGACCGGTTTTTGGTATTGCAGCGCTGTAGAGCCCAGCTCGCCCAGAGGGATGTCCAGCGCCGCCGCGGCCGCCCCGAGGAATCTCCCGGTTCCAGCGGCACATTTGTCATTCATGCAGAAGTCGAGTATCTCCCCGGCTGCATTGATGCGGATCGCCTTGGTGTCCTGTCCGCCCATGTCGATCACGGTACGGGTGTTAGGGAACATATGGGCAGCGCCTCGTCCGTGGCAACTTATTTCGGTGACTTGGGCGTTGCCGAAGGTGACGCGGTACCTGCCGTAGCCGGTTCCAATGACGTACTCGACCTCCTCGTCGGGGATGTCAGAGCTGGCCAGGGCCTGGTCGTAAGCTCCCTGTGCGGCGCGGACGACGTTGGCACCGGTGTCGATAAGCGTCCGGCCGACGATCTTAGCGTCCTCATTGATGATCACCGCTTTTGTCTGCGTCGATCCGACATCGACGCCCGCCGCATAAGCCATAGGTTCACCTCGCCGTCATCTGCCGGCCAGCGCTTGCCGCTGGCGTGTTGCCAGACCTTCAAAGAACGCATCGATGCGATTCTTCATTTGTGCTTCCGACACCACCCGGCGATCCATCATGTCGGACTCAATAAAGAGGCTTGGCAGATCGTGCTTCGTTGCCAGGTAGCGTCGGCTGTCGGCCAGGCCCGTGGAGACGGTGCGACAGCTCTTGATCGGATGGTAGACGATCCCATCGACGTGGTAGTCTTCGATCATGTCTGTGAGTGTGCGTTCCTGATGGAACATGCTGTCCATCGCATCGCGCACGCTCATAAGCACGCCTTCGGCCAAGCTCTCGATGGGCCGACTCAGGTCGTAGACGAACCCCCGGTTGCTGCCGCCCGAGGCGAACCAGAGGTAGGTGGAGTTGACGAATGTCCCTTTCCACTCGGTGAACAGCTCGTTGAATCGCCGAAAGATCGGATAACAGGGTACGCCGACAAAGACGAGTCGATAGGCTTCGTCGGTCAATGTGCCTATTCTGTGGTCGGCCTTGTACTCCATCTCCTCAACCAGGTCTCTGAAGTACTCGCTTCCCTGCCTGGTTCCCCGGAACCCGTTCGCCACCCCGAGGAAGATCGTTCCATCGGTAAGGGCGTTAAACAACGACGGCCTGCTCTTGTTAAGATCAAGGACCTTCTTCCAGCCGACACTGATGTCGTTCGCGTAGCCCAGCACCTCGCGGAATCTGTCGATGTCGAACTTCTTGCCGGTCAGCTCCGAGCACAGGGCGATGAGCTCCCTCAGTTGAGCCTCGACGTACCGTCGGTCGGACTCGAACCCGCTGTCGCCTTGCCACGTCTGGGCACCTCCCTCGCGCGAGCCCGGCACGTCTATCGTGAAGATCGGGATGTTGTACATTCGTTCCCAGATTTCGGCCCACTTGATATAGGTGTTACAG
>JBHHXS010000061.1:0-14392 GCA_046757145.1 Phycisphaerae bacterium
TGATCGTGGATTACAGTGTCTTCCTGACAATGGCTATGCGGGCGTCCGGGCGCGTGCTCTCCCAACACCTGCTGCAGACCTGCGGCGCTATAACGATCTCCGCTTTGACGACTCTAGGCGGCATGGGAGCGCTTCTGTTCGCAAAGCACCCCGCGCTCCATACCATAGGTGCCACGGCGTTTCTGGGCATAGGCAGTGGTCTGGTAGCCGTGTTTACGATCATCCCACTGCTTGGTAGACTGACGGGCGAGAGGTGCAGTCCATGACCGGCCGATGTATCACCCCATGAGTCGGACACGGGAGACAGCGGCTATCTGCGATGAGATCAGCCGATTTCTGCGCGCAAATGTTCTGGACGAGGATGTCGAGCTGACGAATGAATCGGGGTTGCGTGAACTCGGCGTAGACTCCGTCGGGCTGGTCGAGCTCCTGCTCTTTGTCGAGAGACGCTTCGGCGTAATGATGCCCGACAGCGCTATGACCGAGGAGAATCTGCACTCGGTCGACACACTGGCGCTGTGGGTCTCGGCGTTTGCCAGCCATGCCGGCACTTGAGCGGGTGCGCGCATGACTCACAGGTGTGGAATGGGAAAGCGTTCACGATTCATTCCGCTGTCCGGTGGCGATTATTTCGTTCTCGCTCTGGACCATCTCATGCGAAGGGTGGATCTCCGCGGCAACTTCTGCCGCCTTGTCATTCAGTTGGATTCTACGCTGGACAGGACTCGTTTTCGGTCGGCTCTGGCGCGTAGTGAGCTTATCAACCTGCTCTGCGGTCTCCACCCTGCGCGGCGCTTCCCATATATCACTCCGAAGTGGTTCACAAAGGATGAGAAGGCCCGCGTTGTCGTCACGGAACACGCCGTTGATGCGTCGGCTGATCCGGAAGAGGTTCTTCCCGCCAGCGTGCCCGAGCTCACGTCAACGGGCGCGCGCGCACCGGGCCTGGTGTTTGATTTGGTTGAATACAGCGACGGACGGACGGCTATCGTGATGACGTGGCACCACGTCCTCATGGACGCCCTCGGCGGTGAGCTTCTCGTTCAACACCTCAACCGCGACGGTGATGGATACGGACCGACGGACGGTGCGTCTGAGATCTGGCGATCGAACGGATCTCAGTCAGTGATACGCTCCATGCTTCGCTATCCGAGGAGGCTTGCTGCCACCCGGCGGGCGGTATTGTTTGTCGCAAAGACCTCTCGTGTGCCGATAGCCTCGCTCACGCGGAGCGTCGCGGGTGGTTCCGGATCGTGCACTCGATACCATTTTATCTCGTTCGACGAGGGCACCACGCGGTTGATCGACGCTCACGTTGATCAAATGGGTGCGCGCTATCACCAAGGCCTCTTCTTCCTTGCCTCAACCATCCAGGCATTCCACGGGGTGCTGAATCGTCGCGGTGCGGGTAAGGGCGCGTACGTCGTTCCCGTGCCGCTGAACCTGAGAAAACGCGGTGCCATGGGGCCCGTCTGTGCCAACCCCATAACCTTTCAGTTCTTTCGCATTGACCGTGGGCAGATCGGATCGTTGAGTGAGACCTACGTTGCGTTGAAGGAGCAGATGGTCAATCAGTTGCGCGAGGGCATTCCACGATGCTACGTAGCAATGATGGAGGTGTTCAAGAACGTCCCACTCGGTCTCTACGCTAGACTGGTCAGAGGTCCGACGCGGGGCCAACTCTCGAGCTTCTTCTATTCCTACACGGGCGAGACCTGCGCCGGGATGGATCACTTTCTCGGCGCGCGTGTGCGTGCTGTAAGACATATGGCACCGGTTGCGCACCCACCCGGGGTGGCGGTGGTCTTCAGCCGTCAGAGAAGCCAGCTAAGCGCGACGCTGTCGTGGGTGGACGGCTGCTTTGCTCGCACGGAACTTGGCCTTTTTAGTGATACGCTGCGTGAGCAGTTGGTCGGAGGGGAGTGATCGTGAAAGTTCTGGTGGTCGCGACGAATCGGGAGCGTTCTCCGTTTCCCGTTGCCCCGCTAGGAGCACTCGCCGTCGCTGCCAGCGCACGCCGCAGCGGATTTGCTGTCGACGTGGTCGATCTGAGCGTTGCGCGGTCCGCCGTACGCGTCCTTCGGGGCGCATTGCGCGGAACTGCCCATGACGTCGTGGCGTTTAGTATTCGCAATCTGGACAACTGCTTCCACGCGAGACCGCAGAGCTACTTCCCCGATGTGGCTCAGTTGGCAGGTGAGGTTCGCAGCCTCACTGACGCCCCGCTGGTTCTCGGTGGCAGCGGGTTTTCAGTTGCCCCGTACGGCTGGCTGCGACGCGTCGACGCGGACTTCGGTGTAATAGGTGAAGGAGAGCGGACATTCACAGCCCTGCTTAAACACCTCGAGGCGGGTGACCGTCGGCCCCTGCCCGCCGGTGTGATCATGCGCGACGCCCCGACCGATGCGTCCGACGAGACTTGCTCACAGTTGGTAGAAGATCTTGACGATCTCCCCCCACCCTCTCACGACGAATGTAACTACACGCGCCATATCAAGCTGGGCGGCTTTGTCTGTGTTCAGACGAAGCGAGGGTGTCCGTGTAAATGCATCTACTGCGTGTATCCCAATCTCGAAGGTGCTGCATTCCGCCTGCGCAATCCGGAGGCAGTGGTCGACGAGATCGAGTCGGTGATCGTCCGCAGCGGGGTACATTGGTTCTTCTTCTCGGATAGCGTATTCAACATGCCGAAATGGCACGCGCTTGAGGTTTGCCGTCGGCTCGCCGACAGGCGCGTTCCTGTGCGATGGATGGCCTACTGCAACCCGGTCGGGTTCGACGATGAGCTTGCCCGGGCCATGGCCGCCGCCGGATGCGCGGGCGTGGAGTTCGGGCTTGATGCCGCTGTCGAGAAGATGCTGAGCAGTCTGGGCAAGCCCTTCACCCAGGCGGACATCCATAGTGCGCTGACCGCGGCGGCTAAGGCGGATTTGCCCTTTGCAGTGCACCTCCTGTTCGGCGGACCGACGGAGGCTGCCGCAGACGTGGCGGAGACCCAGCGCTTCCTCGACGCCTGCCCACGGGCCAATGCGGTCTTCGCCTCCGTCGGGCTCCGGGTTTATAAGAACACCCCGTTGGAAGGCGTAGCCAGGCGCGAGGGAGCCCTCGCAGCCTCGGACGACCTATTCGAACCCGCTTTTTACGTTGCCCCCGGCCTGGGGGAAAGCCCGCTGGCGGTCGTTGACGACGTTGCCCGACGGCGCCCCGAGTGGTCAAGTCCCGCGGACTGGATGAAGCTGTCGCTTCGTGCGATCCGAGGCGTGATGAACCGTCTTGGCCAGCGCCCACAATGGAAAAACGCGCGCAACTACGGCATGTACGTACGAAAGCAGCGCAAGGTACCCCATGTGGATCGTGTGCCGGCGCGTTGAGCGGACGGACCGACGGCGTCGGCACTTGCATGCAGGCGAAGGAAGACGGATACTCTATCTCAGCGTTGAACCTCGAGCCCTACGGGTGGGGAATGTGTCGTCATGACGGTTAGCTCTATCGCAGACAGGGTCCAGAAAGTCATGGTTGAGGAGTTCGAACTGGCGGCGGCGGCCCTCACGCCCGACGCCGACCTTTACTCCGACCTGGGCCTGGACAGCCTTGACGCCGTTGATCTGGTTGTGGCGCTGAAGGAGGAATTCGGCTTCGAGGCCGACCGTAGAGCTGATGAGGAGAAAGTCCGCGGGGTGCGTACCATGGCGGACCTCTATGCCTTCGTCGAGTGGAAGTTGGGCGCGTCCTCGGCAGTTACCCTCCGCGATGCCGTACAACAACTGCGACCTCACCTCGGGGCGCCAACGAGCGAGCCGCCGACTTGAGGTTAGCGGAAGTCGAACTGGCCGGAAACCGTGCCGAAGCCGGCGCCGTCAGACGCACATGCTGTAGACCGTTCCAGATGGGCGGGCGATAGAATAGGAAAACGGTCGGCGTCATGCCCGAGAGAATCACGTGCGACGTTCTAGTGGCGGGCAGCGGCGCCGCCGGCATCGCCGCCGCCGCCGCCGCCGTTCGCTGTGACGCACGTGTGGCACTCGTCGAAAAGTACGGGTTCCTGGGTGGATTGGCGACGGCAGGACAAGTCGGCACGGTCTGCGGCCTGCCGCCAAGTGCCGATGCGCTGGTGACACCCTTCTCCGGTCTGGCCTTTGTGGAGGAGTGGCTCACGTCGCTCGCCCTGGCCTCGGCAACACAGGTTACGTCGGTGCCCGGCGGGCTGCGCGTCCTGCCTTACAAGCAGTGGATGTTCCGGCGGCTTGCCGATCAACTTGCAGCTCCGTCGCAGCTCCTCATCCCTGCCCTACACGCGACGCTCACTGACGTGCGCATCGATGCAAACGGCGTGGACGCCCGCGCGCTGGTATGGGACCGCGTGATGTCGTTCCGGGCAAAGGCGTTGGTCGACTGCACTGGTGAAGCCACGGCCATCTACCTCGCCGGTGGCGAAGTCATAGAACAAGAAACACCGCAGACGCCGGGCGTGGTCTTCACGATGGAAGGCGTCGACGCCGGCCTGCAGCAGCTCAGCGGCAGATTGTCCGTTATGCTGGCCGCTGCTCGCGGTGGGAATAGCGGCAAGCTGTCCGCCCCCGCTCGGGCTGCATCCTTCGTGCCCGGTTCGGCACGGGATGGGCGGGTGGACATCAAGCTGCCGTGTGAGCCGGGGGCACCGGCAGACGGCCCCCTGTGGATGACCAAGTTGGAGATGACAGCGCGCAGGTATGTTACCGAGTTGAGCGATTTCCTGACGCGCGAGGTGCCGGCCTTTCGACGAGCCCGTCTCGGGCAGGTGGCGACTCAGGTGGGCGTACGCGTCGGAAGGCGTGCCAATGGGCTCAAGACCCTGACACAGACCGACGTGCTTGAGTGCCGCAAGTGCGAGGATGGCGTGGCATGGGGCACCTGGCCCATCGAGCAGTGGAACGGGCGACGGACGCCGCGCATGAAACCTCTGCTGGACGCTGCATACTACGAAATACCTTTGGGTTGCCTACGTGCCGCTGACATTGACAACGCGTGGATGGCGGGGCGATGCATCTCTGCGGATGGGCACGCCCTGGCCTCGGCGCGAGTCATCGGGACGGCGCTGAGCACCGGGTGGGCAGCCGGCACCGCCGCCGCTTACCAAGCGATCGGGCGAACGTCATCCGAGGCGATCAAAGCCCTGCGCGGCGCCGCTGCGGCGCGGCCGGGACGCGAAGTAGAATGCGCAGAAACGCCGCCGGAGAGACAAACCTCAAAGCCCGTGCGATCATCCGACCCATGACCGAGTATGTTCAAGAGCTACTCTGCGAAGCTGCCAGCAAGTGGCCCCGCCACCCGGCGGTGATCGACGAGTGCGGCACCACCGACTTTCAGACCCTGTTATCGCAAGTGGAGGCTACCCGCCGGGACCTCGAGTCTGCCGGGCTGCGACAGGAGCATTGCCTGGGTCTGATGGCCCGCGACGGGCGCGGATTCATTGTCGGCGCGCTTGCCGCAGTCGGGTGCGGGGCGGTGGTCATGCCCATAGCCCCCCGCCTGACCAAACGGGAACTCTCTGGCATGCTCAGCACGGCGTCGGTGCATGTGTTGCTCGATGACGGCAGTGGTCCGGCAGCGCCCACCGGTAGATCCGTCGCTGTGTCCGTCGGAACCGACCTGGAGATGCGCATGACGTTTCGCGATCCACAGCCTTCCAAGTCGGTACGAGACCTTGTGCCCGATGCGGCCTTCATACGGTTTACTTCCGGAACGACCGGGGCATCCAAGGGGGTGGTACTGTCGCACCGGGCGATTCTCGAGCGGACGGCTGCTGCCAACCGCGGTCTTCAACTGGGGTGCGAAGATCGAGTGCTCTGGGTGCTCCCGATGGCGTACCATTTCTTTGTTTCAATCGTCCTCTACCTGCGGTACGGCGCCGCCGTCGTCGTCTGTCGCGACCACCTGGCTCAGGGGCTCATCAGGACGGCCAATCGCCGCCGCGCAACGTTCCTCTACGCTTCGCCGCTGCATTACCGATGGCTTGCCGCTGACCAAACAGACACGAGGTTGTCCTCGCTAAGAGCAGCCGTCTCTACCTCGACGCGACTTGATCCGCGGACGGCTGCACTGTTCACCAGAAGATACGGTCTGCCGGTGGCCCAGGCATATGGCATAATCGAAGTCGGGCTGCCCGCAGTCAATCTAGAGCATGCTGAAGAAAAGCCCGAGTCGATCGGCCGTCCGCTGCCCGACTACCAGATTGAAATACTCGACGACGACCGCCGCCCGGTGCCCGAGGGGCATGTCGGACAGTTGGCGGTCCGCGGACCCGGTATGTTCTCCGCCTACCTGAACCCACCGCTGATGAGCGAGTGCGTGCTTGTCGACGGTTGGTTTCCCACAGCCGATCTTGCTCGAAAAGACAGCGAGGGGTTCATCACCGTGGTAGGACGCTGCAAGTCGGTGATCACCGTAGGAGGGGAGAAAGTCTTTCCGGAGGAAGTGCAAGACATCTTGAATCTTCATCCGATGGTCAGCCGCTCACGCGTAAGGGGGCGGGCGCATCCATACATGGGTGAGGTAGTGCATGCGGAGATCGTGCCGGCCGATGCGAACAACCCGGTACCATCTGACGAGCTGATCGCTTTTTGCCGGCTACACTTGTCGAGCTTCAAAGCCCCGCAGAGCGTGGAAGTCGTCGAGCGCATCGAGGAAACCGCCAGTGAGAAGATCCGTTGCTAGATCACTGTGCTTGCTCCGGCCTTATGGGCCCGGGCCTCAAGCGCAAGCGTGCCGTTCCTGTACCGGTCGTTTGTGCTCCGGGCTCGGGAAGATGGTGCGTAGCCCGGCTCGGTCGTTCAGACGCCGAGTTGCGAGGTTGACATTATGAGGATTCTGCTGGTCAAGCCCAAGGCTAAGCTGGCTACAATTCGCAAGCTCAATCCGCTCATCACGCTGGAGCCTTTGGAGTTGGGCTACCTGGCGGCCAGTGCCGGCGAGGGTCATGATGTTCGGGTCCTCGATCTGCGCCTGGCGCATTGGCCTGCTCACACGTTCAGCCGGACACTACTGAGCTTCAAGCCTGATCTAGTGGGGTTGACCGGGTACACGCATGAAGTCACGAGGGTTATCGAGCTGGCACGAATCATCCGCAGGCAATCACCCCGCAGCATTGTGGTGGTCGGCGGTCATCACGCAACCGTGCTGCCGGGAGATTACAACCTCGACTGTTTTGATGCCATCGTGCGTGGTGAAGGATGCGCCCCTTTCCGGGCGATCGTCGATGCCGTTGCCGAGGGGCACGAACTCGACGCCATCGAAAACGTGCTGGTCCCCGGGAAGCGCTATGACGATCAGGCGGCCGGCGGTATGCCGGTATACCCAGACCTGGCCGGGCTGCCCGTGCCCAGGCGTGACCTCTGGGATGCTCGGCACTACCGGTGCGTATGGCCGACGGAGCGCCACCCGCGTGGTCAGACCATCTTCCCTCCGGTCGCACTCGTGCGCACGTCGTTCGGGTGCCGAATGAACTGCTCGTTCTGCGTTGTCCCGTCGTTGAGCGGGCGGCGCCACATCTGCCGCCCCGTGGATGAGGTAGCGGATGAGATTGCCGGGATTGACTTGGACCATATTTACTTCTGCGATGATGAGACCTTTCTCGACCCGGGACACGTCCGGAGCCTGGTTGAGGCCGTCCGCGTTCGCAATATTCGAAAGCGTTACTTCGCCTGGGCGCGATCGACGTCGGTGACCCGTTGGCCTGAGTTGTTTGCCATGTGGCGTTCCGAAGGGCTGGACGCCGTCTTCCTCGGAATGGAAGCCTCCACCGACGCTGAGCTTGAGGACATATCCAAGCATGCAACGATCGCTGACAACGAAAAGGCGCACGCGGCGCTCAGGGGGATGGGTATAGCCGTACAGGCCGGATTCATGGTGAACTCCAGCTTCACGCGCCAGGATTTCAAACGACTGCGCCGCTACGTCGCCAACATGCCCCCCGCTCAGGTCACATTTACCGTCTATACCCCGTCACCCGGGAGCGAGGCTTGGTACGGCGAACGGGAGAAGTACGTCTGCCATCCCTATGAGCTGCACGACTGCATGCACCCTCTGACCGCAACTTCGCTGCCGCTTCGCGAGTTCTACCGCGAGTTCTCAATGTTGAGCAGTGCCGGAAGCGCTCGGAATCCTCTCCGTTCGCCGCGCACGCGCATGCCCGTGCGCGATATCTTCAAGATTGTCATTGCGGCCGGCGCATACTCCAGCACGCTGCGACGCGCATATCGCGACTACCCGCGCTCATTGTGGTGACCGGGTCGAAGCGGTTGTCAGCACCGTGGATCAGGCGTGCTGCAGTGGTGCACGAACCCGCGCTACGTCTCCAGAGGCCGCCCATTCGCCGCCGTCGCCACTATGTGCGAAGCTTCACCCTCAGCCATGCGAGGCTTCTGCGCAGGCGGTCCGCGCCCGGACGAGGTGATTGGATAGTTCAGACAGGCCGGCCGACGTCTGCATCAGCTCCCGGATGATGCCGGGATCAGTTAACTCAGCTAGGGCGTCGATGAGCCTCGTGCATGTCGACATCAGTGCTTCAACGCGAGGCAGTTGGTCGGGCTTAGCATAGTCGAAGTGACGTTGAAGAAAGCTCAACATGTCCTGGTGCGAGGTGACAGTAGAGACGGCCAACGACTGATGAGCTCTTGCTGCTACCGTGATACCACTAATCGCCGACGCGTTGCCCGTCACGGTCCGCGGCTCTAGTCGGTCGATCCAGGCGTCGAACGCCGCGGGTCCGGTGATCGCACCGAAGCGCTTCCCCTGCGTGTTGTTCAGGGCGCCGACTGCGTGCTCCAGGGCCTGCGTCAATCTTTCCTCCGCCGCCGGCGCCGCCTGGGTTATCCTCTCGACGAAATACACCTGTACGGGTGGGCTGGCCAGCGCTACACCCTTGCACTCGGGCTCGTCAGGGTCGAGGCCGAACACGCTACCAGCGAAACCGGCGCCTTCATCGCACTTGCGGGTTATTACGCCCCACAACCCCTCCCGATCCGCGTTCCACCCCCGCCAGGCGAGCACGGGTTGATTGTTGTCAAGGGCAGTCTCGATGAGCGGACGATAACTTGCATCGAAGTGCTGCTGGAACCCTTCTGCAGATTCGAGCCCGCACGCCGCATCCGGTGGGTGGACTGCGCGCACGACGAGGCCGAAGCTGTGGGCTGTACGGTCAAGGAACGCATCGCGCGCATATGTGACCCACAACGATAAGTCGGGCTCGCGCGGAACGGCGCACACGAGCATGGGCAAGCCAAGGGCGGCGTGAAGGTCATCGAGGTCGATGCGCCCGCCGGCACGACGAGCGACCCATCGCAGCGCTAGGGTAAGCGACCACCCCCTGTCGACCGTGCGTCGACTCATTGATCCTCTCGTACGCATTGCGCAGAACCGTTCGTGAAGCAACGCCCGATGGCGATTGATCTGCCTGTCGGTCACCTATTCTACGCCGAGGTATTCCCGCGTGGAAGGCTTTCGTCTGTGGCTGAACCCGTCTGCATATCGTCCTCGGCGCTGGAGCGGGGGGGGGGACACTGCACCAGTGGGCGAGCGACGACGCTGAGCGGTGACGTTTCGGGGCCTGTTCGTTGACGCTTGCATACCTCCCCCCTACGATCATCGCAGTATATCCTTCACTGGAAAGGGGAATCCGTGGGCCGACCAAAGACCGTTGGGGCGCTCCGAGAGCAGGGCTATCGAAGTCGCTCGGTCAAGCAGGAGATGAGGGAGAACCTCATCATCCGCCTGCGATCTCATGAGCCGCTTTTTCCCGGTATCATAGGGTATGACGGTACCGTCATCCCGCAGATCGTCAACGCCGTATTGAGCCGTCACGACCTGCTCTTCCTCGGTCTTAGGGGCCAGGCCAAGACACGCATCATCCGGATGCTTCCCGGGCTCCTTGATGAGTGGATCCCCGTTCCAAGAGGCAGCGACCTGCCCGACGACCCGCTGATGCCGCGATTCGCAGTGAACAAGCGCCTGCTTGCCGAGCAGGGAGACGAGATGGAGATCCGTTGGCTCCAGCGCGAGGAGCGGTTTCACGAGAAGTTGGCGACCCCCGACGTCACCATCGCGGACTTGATCGGCGAGATCGACCTGGTCAAGCATGCGGAGGGGCGGCACCTTGCGGACGAGGGCGTGCTGCACTACGGCCTCATTCCACGCACGAATCGCGGCATCTTCGCAATAAACGAGCTGCCCGATCTTGCACCGCGTCTGCAGGTAGGTCTGTTCAACGCTCTCGAGGAGCGAGATGTGCAGATACGCGGCTTCCCGGTGCGCATCCCGCTGGACATTTGCATGGCCTTTACCGCTAACCCCGAAGATTACACCAATCGCGGCAGGATCGTCACTCCCCTGAAGGATCGCATCGGGTCCGTCGTGCGAACCCATTATCCGCTGCGCTCCGTGGACGGCATGGAGATCACCAAAGCCAACGCCTGGCTTGACCGAAGTGAGGACGGCCGGTCAAGCAGCATCCCCGTCTATCTTCTGGAGATAGTCGAGGAGTTCTGCCGAATCGCCCGCAAGAGCCCACACGTCAATCAGCAATCGGGGGTGTCGGTGCGTGCCTCGATTGCCGGCGCGGAATTGCTCCTGTCCAATGCGGAACGGCGCTCCCTCCTGACAAACGAGACCCGCGTTGTGCCCCGCATCAGCGATCTGCATCACTTCCCCGCCGCATGCCGGGGTAAGATCGAGCTCATGCTTGCTGAGGACGAGCAGGCGGAGGACAAGTTGATCACCTCCATGCTCGGCGAGGCAGTCAAGGAAGTCTTCGAGCGCTACGGTGCAATCAGCGAGCTTGAGGATGTCGTCGACGCCTTCACCGATGGGACGACGACAATCGAGATCGGCGATGACGTGCCTACCGCCGAACTGCTCGCCGGCGTCGAGAAGCTGCCTGCTCTCAAAAACAAAGCGGTTGATCTGTGCGCGGCGGTCAAGCACCCCGAAGATGATTCCGCCCATGTTGCGGCTGCGGCGGAGTTCATACTTGAAGCACTGTACGTCAACAACCGGCTGAGCAAGTACGCCTATCGCGGGAGAACCTACTTCAAGAGGTAGGGCATAGCCGGGACCGGAAGGGGGCGAAGTGAATCCCGCGTCGAAAGAGCTGGACGCCATCCTTGATCGCCGAACGCGATTGCATTGGTCGTAGAACACATGCGCTACGTATACCGAAGATGGGACGGGTCGGAGTTTCCAACACAGCAGCACCTGGAGCTTTTCTCCGACTTCATGGAGTACCTCATCGAGTTTGGGTCGCAGGCGCTCGAAGCCTTGCGCGAGCTCGCCGAGGACCCGGAGCAGCGGAAGGTCATAGAGCAGTGGCTCGAGGAAGGCCTGCTGGAGAAAAGAGGCGTACACTTTCGACTTACGCCGCGGGCCGTGAACACCATGCAGCGCAAGGCGCTCATGGAGGTTTTCAAGAATCTTACTGCTAACTCGAGTGAAGGACACGAGACGCCTCAACACGGCACGGGAGGCGAGCGGGCTGAGGGGACCCGGGCCTACCAGTTCGGAGACCCCGTAAGCGAGGTCGACATCTCCGCCACGCTGCGCAACGCCGCCCGGCGGGGTCGGCCAACCCTGCCCTTTAGACTGCAAGAAAGCGATTTCGAGCTCCATGCCACGGAATCCCACGCCACTTGCAGCACCGTCATCCTGCTGGATATGTCAGGTTCCATGGGTCGTTGGAGGCGTTTCGCGCAGGCCAAACGCTGCGCGATGGCAATGTACGCGCTTATCCGGCAGAGGTTTGCCCTCGACACCGTGGATGTAGTCGGCTTCGCGAGCGGTGCGGAGGTGATCCACGAGCGCGAACTTGCGCTGGCCTTGCCCAAGAGAATCACCATGTTCGATCCCGTCATAAGGCTCCGCGTCCCAATGGCGGAGCTGTCCTCCGCGCCGCAGCACTTCACCAACCTGCACATGGGCTTGATCATGGCCAGAAGGTTGCTTGCACGGCGCAGCGGGCACAACAAGCAGGTGTTCATCATCACAGACGGCCAGCCGACCGCCCATGTAGCCCGGGGCCACGTGCATCTCATCTATCCCCCGGAGGAGCAGACGGCTCTGGCTACGCTGACCGAGGCGTTGAGGCTTGCGCGTGAGGGTGTACGCTTGTCCACCTTCGCCTTGATAGAAGACTACTTCTATATGGACTGGGTCGGGTTCGTCGATCAACTGACGAAGCTGACTAAAGGCGTTGCGTTCTACTGCACGAGTGGCGACCTCACCAACTGCGTGATGGAATCGTTTCTCTCAGGCCGTAAGTGCAGAACCTTCCTTGCCTAGCTAGCACAATCTGTAGCAATGACTGAGATCCCATGGGCCGGCGGTGCCTGCGGAGGGACGCCCGCACGGGGTTGATTCCGTTGACGAGCCCTCCCTTGGCTCACGCCCCGTCATGGGGCCCGCGCCGGCAAGGACGCACGCGGGTTACCATTACCGGACGGGGCCGTACGTCCGACCTCGGTGTCCCCTTGTGCTCTTTCTGCAGCTCCGGTCGTTGCGTTCCTTTCGGCCGAATCTGAACCCACGTCCGAATCCGGCCCCGGCGAAGTTCTCACGTGCGAGCCCTTTTTCCGACCGAGAACGCAACTCTGTGCAACACGCTGACGATTATGAGAATGAGCGGATACAAGTGTATCTCGTAGGCGACTGACAGGTGGAATAAAGACTCAAAATGATGATTACTGACAAAGAGACCTCGGACGGACTCATCGGCTCGGAACTCGTGCAAGAGGATGCCGCCTATGAGGACATTGTTGTACAGTTCATCGAAGGACTGAGCGGAAGGCTGGCCACCATGGAGGATGCGTTACGTGAGGCCGACTTCGAGACCCTCCGCGCCGCTGCGCATCAGTTGAAGGGAAGTGGCGGCGGATACGGCTATCCGATCCTTACCAAGTTCGCAGCCGAGCTGGAAACACTTGCCAGGGCACAGGCACTTCAACAGTGCGTCAGCCAGGTCGATGAGCTCAAGGGGCTGGTAAAACGCATTGTCGTTCGTGCCGGCTGACTGTCGATCCGGGTGGCTGTTGAACATGCGGTCGTCGACGGCCGCGTGACGTCGCGAGCCCGCTGAATGGCACTCCTTTACCGACACCCGACCGCGGCAGCTCTCGCTCGGACTACATGATCACCGCTTTGATGGCCGTTTGACGCTCCTGGACCATTTTATGGTCATGGAGGGCTCGCGCGCATCGGAATACTCGTCTACGATCCCACGGACTTGCGCAGGTTGACTCTCTGCGGCTATTTCGAGCTCGCGGCCATGTAGCGGCCCCGGAATGACGCGATGCGCCGACGCGCTTGGTCGGCATTCCTGCCGCCCCCTTTCCACTGACGAGTGCGCTCACATATACTGCGGCATTCGGATGATACGTCCATTGAATCCGGCCCCTGCGAGTGCGAGGGGTCGAGTACGGCGGAACCCGAGCGGAAATGCACAAGGAAGATCTTACCCGCATACGCAATTTCAGCATCGTTGCACACATCGACCACGGGAAGAGTACTTTGGCGGATCGCATGCTCGAACACACGGGCGTCCTGTCGAAACGCGAAATGCGCGCTCAGTTCCTGGACGATATGGACCTCGAACGGGAAATGGGCATCACGATCAAGGCGAACAGGGCCACAGTTCCGTACACGCTCGGTGACGAGCAGTACATCCTGAACTTGATTGACACGCCGGGGCACGTCGACTTTCACTACGAGGTCTCGCGTGCCTTGGCTGCATGTGAGGGCGTCGTCGTTCTCGTTGACGCTACCCAGGGCGTCCAGGCGCAGACGGTGGCGAACGCTTACCTGGCCATGGAGGCGGACCTGGTCATCGTGCTCGTAATCAACAAGATCGATCTGCCTGCTGCCCGGCCCGAGGACGTCGCGCTCGAGGTTGAGCAAGTGCTTGGTCTGGACGCTGCCGAAGCGGTGTTCACCAGCGCCAAGACCGGAGCGGGTATCGAGGAACTCTTTGCGAAGATCGTGAAGACCGTGCCTCCCCCGCAGGGGGACCCGAATGCCCGGCTTCGGGCGCTTATATACGATGCCAAACCCGATCCACACCGCGGCGTCATCTCGCATACGCGTGTGTTTGACGGCTCGTTCAAACGCGGCGATGAGGTCGTGCTGATGGCTGCAGGACGCCGGTACCTGGTAACCGAAGTGGGCAAGTACCTGCCCAGGCCGACTCCTGTCGAATCCCTCTGCGCGGGTGACGTCGGCTACTTCGTCGCGGGCATCAAAACCATTGCCGACGTCAGTATAGGGGATACCGTCACGCTGGCAGCTAGACCCACGACCGAAGCGTTCCCCGGGTACAGCGTACCGCAGCAGATGGTGTTCTGTGATTTTTATCCGGGTGTGGGAAGCACGACCG
>JBHHXS010000062.1:0-14303 GCA_046757145.1 Phycisphaerae bacterium
ACGGTCGAACCTCTTCCGGTCCACGGCCAGAGGCCGTGGGTTTAGGAGGTACTAATGGTACGAAGGTCCGGGAGCAAATGCGATGCCGGCACAGCACCGACCGTGGCGTAACGCCGCGGCACTTTTCGTCACCACCGCCATTAAGACGCCAGACTCCGGAGCCGATTAAGGAAACTGGCGGTAGAAGTATGATTAGCAGCAGTGCGTAACTACCGAGCGTCTTCGACCCCCAGCGTAATTCGGCTTACATTGGAGCCCGTCATGAGTCCAGCACGCCCGATCAGGCATCAAACAAGCCCTGGCGAATCACTTGCTTTCTCGGACGTTCACGCGCCCGGCTGTTACGTAGGCAGGGAAACCGGGTACCTGTTCAGGATTCCGCAGGAGGCTGTGGTGGAGGGCCGTGGCCCGCAGATCGAGATCATATCCAGACCACCCAAGACCGTGACGAAGATCGCCGACGATCCGTGGGTACCGATAGGCAGGGCCCGCTTCCTGGCGGCGGATGCTGATCTATACGTAGGCTTTTGAAGTCCTCAGCGGCACGATTGTCGCCCCCAACTCGAAGGCTCCGTTCGCCCGTCGGGCCGCCGTCCCCTACGGACAGCGGTAACGGCATCAGTGTCACGCAGCGGCGCCGGTCGGGGCACGCTCAAAACTGAAGCTCTCTCCGTTGACATCGACCACGATCTGGTCACCGGCGGAGAACTCTCCCTTGAGGAGACGCTTGGCGAGGGGGTTCTCGATTTCCTGCTGGATGAGTCTGTTGAGCGGCCTGGCACCGTAGGCCGGCTCAAAACCGTCCTTGGCCAACTTCTTCGTCGCCGCTTCCGATACCTTTAAGGTCATCTGCCTATCAGCAAGCCGTTGTCTGAGGTTGCGCAACTGGATGTCCGCGATCCGGCACAGATCCTCGCGCGTCAGCTGATGGAAGATGATGGTCTCATCGATCCTGTTGAGGAACTCGGGGCGGAAGGCCGCCTTCAGCGCCTCCCGCACCTTCATTTCGATCTCGATGTCCGCTGCCGGGATTCCATGGGTTTCGTCCTCGATGAGCTGCTGGATGAACTCGCTTCCCACGTTGCTGGTCATCACGATAATCGTGTTCTTGAAGTCCACCGTTCGTCCGTGCCCGTCCGTAAGTCGCCCGTCGTCGAGCACTTGCAGCAGGACGTTGAATACGTCGGTGTGGGCCTTCTCCATCTCATCAAGAAGCACCACGCAGTAGGGCTTGCGGTGGACCGCCTCGGTCAGCCTGCCCCCCTCCTCGTAACCCACGTACCCGGGTGGTGCCCCTATGAGGCGTGCGACGCTGTGTGGCTCCATGAACTCACTCATGTCTATGCGAATGAACGCAGCTTCGTCATCGAACAGCAGGGCGGCCAACGCTTTGCAAAGCTCCGTTTTTCCCACGCCCGTGGGCCCGAGAAAGAGGAATGACCCGACGGGGCGGTCGGGATTGCCCAGGCCAGCTCGTGAGCGCCGCACGGCGTCGGCAACTGCCCGTACAGCCTCATCCTGCCCCACCACCCGCTCGTGCAGTCGCTCCTCCATCTTGATCAGCTTCTCCTTCTCGCCTTCGAGCATGCGCGAGACGGGGATTCCCACCCACCTGCTGAGCACCTCGGCAATCTCCTCCGCGGTGACTTCCTCGCGCAGCATTCCCTCGCCACGCTCGTGCAGTTCCACAAGCTTGCGTTCACGAGCGGCAAGGCCGTCTTCGAGCTCGCGAAGTTCGCCGTAGCGGATGCGTGCGGCGGTCTCGAGATCGCCCGTGCGCTGGGCCTCCTCGAGCTCGTTGTGCTTCTCCGCTATGTGCTGGCGGACCTGCTTGATGGCTTCGAGCTCGCGCTTTTCGTTCTCCCAACGCGCGGTCGCAGCCCGGTTGTCTTCCTGTAGCTGGGCGAGGGTTTTCTGAAGGCTCTCGAGCCGCTGCTTGCTGTCCTTGTCCTTCTCTTTTTTGAGAGCTTCGCGCTCGATCTCCAGTTGCATGATGCGTCTGCGCAGCTCATCCAACTGAGCCGGAAGGGAATCGTTCTCTATCCGCAGCCTCGACGCCGCCTCGTCTATCAGGTCGATCGCCTTGTCGGGCAGCTTGCGGTCACTGAGATACCGATGGGCCAAGGTAGCAGCCGCCACCAGCGCGGAATCCTGTATGCGCACCCCGTGGTGGGCGTCGTAGCGCGGCTTGAGTCCACGCAGGATTGCAATGGTGTCCTCGACCGTCGGCTCGCGTACGTATAGCGTCTGGAAGCGTCGTTCGAGAGCCTTATCCTTGCCGATTTGTTGGCGGTACTCGTCGACCGTCGTGGCCCCTATGCAACGCAGATCGCCTCTAGCTAGCGCGGGCTTGAGCAAATTGCCGGCGTCGACGGCGCCTTCCGCCTTGCCGGCACCCACGACGGTGTGCAGCTCATCAATGAACAATATGACGGCGCCAGCAGCGTCGGCCACCTCGCGCACCACGGCCTTGAGACGCTCTTCAAACTCACCACGGTACTTGGCGCCGGCAATGAGGGCCCCCATGTCCAGCGCGACGAGGCGCTTGTTCTTGAGCGCTTCTGGAACGTCTCCCTTGAGTATACGTAGGGCAAGTCCCTCGACTATGGCTGTCTTACCGACGCCGGGATCACCGATCAGAACCGGATTGTTCTTTGTCCGCCGCGCTAGGACCTGCATGCAGCGACGGATCTCATCGTCCCGTCCGATCACCGGATCTAGCTTCCCCTGCCTCGCCAGGGCAACGAGGTCGCGGCCGTAACGCTCGAGCGCCTGGTATGTGTCCTCTGGATTCTGCGATGTGACGCTCGCGCTGCCGCGAAGCTCTTTCAGGGCCGTGAGAATCAACTCACTGCTGGCACCACAGACGGTCAAGACCTCACGCGCATCGCTTTTGACGCTAGCCAGGGCAAGCAGCAAGTGCTCGGTCGAGACGTACCGATCCTTCATACGACCCGCCTGATCCTGTGCTTCCTGGATCACCTCCTGCAGTGCGCGGCCCACGGCAGGCGATGCTCCGGAGACCTTGGGAAGGCGTTTCAGCTCCGACTCGAGGATGGACCGAAGTCTTTCGACCGGCGCGCCCACTTTTTCAAGCACCGGCACTACGATCCCACTCGCGTCAGGGTCACCCGGTGCTCCTGCGGGCGAGAGGAGCGCCGCCAGCAGGTGCAGCGGTGAAAGCTCCCCGTGCTGCATATTGGTGGCGTGCTGTTGAGCTGTCTGCAACGCCTCACCGGCCTTTATCGTGAAACGGTCCATCATCATGAGCTGTGCCCCGGTTCGAGAGATATCGAAGTCTCCCTATCCGGCTTACCTGGGACACGTCGCATTCCACAAGGCGGGCGGGCCCGTGCATTCGTAACCCCTTTTGTAACAGGTACTTACAGAGGCAGGTGGGCTGCGCGGCGTGAAGAACGGCGTGCCACTGCCACATTGGCAGGCGCCTACCGCCCCGTCACACGGGCCGTCGAGCCGCGCGGTGGCGTCGCCCGCCGACGGGGCACACGGCGAGCGCACCGCCCTTAACCTACGCGTTCCGCGATTACACCAGCTAGTCGGCCGACTTGTTCGTCAGATAACCGTGCGCGCCTGCGCACCGTCTTTCCGGACGGTGAGCGACGGCAAGGGGTACCTGGACCGCGCGCGTGCAACTTGGGGCTCGGATCCGGAGTGCCGAATCATGCACAGCGATTCAGGCCACCACTTCTTCGCAAAGCGAGCCTCCAAACCTGTGCCGCAGCCGCTGAAGGATTTCCTTGTGGATCTGGCTCACGCGAGATTCGGATAGATTGAGGACCGCGCCGATCTCCGCCATCGTCATACCCTCGTAGTAATACAGCATGATGACCAGTCGTTCCTCGCGTGTCAGCCCCTTTGTGAGGTGATCGGCAAGAATCTCGCGCGAGATCTTTACGCCCGGGTCTTCACAGTGCGCGTCGCGTATGTCCCACGTGTGGCCGGAGCCTTGCAGGCGATGCTCATCGGAAGGCTCCATAGCACTAAAGTGAACCTCCTTACCTAACTGCGAGAGGCGAGAGAGGTATTCATAGCGGTCGACGTGCATATCCAGCCGACGGGCCATGTCGTCCCGCGTCGGGGTGAATTCCATGTCAGTGCCCAGGGCCTCCTTCACCATCATCCGCTTCTTCTCAAAGGTTCGCACCGTTCTGCTCTGCGGATCGAGACTGCGCAGCCAGTCCATCACCGCGCCGGAGATGCGTTGCTGGCAGAACGTTTCGAACTTCGCCTTGCGGGCCGGATCATACGCCTCCACCGCCTCGATCAGCCCGTCAAACGCCGCACTGCATATCTCTTCGTACGACACCTGCGCGGGGAGCTTACGCGACAGACGAGCCGCATGCGTGTGAACGAGATGGCTATAGTAGAGCACTATTTCGTTGCGCGTGGCAACGGCCCGCTGCGCCAGGTATTTTTTCCACAACTGCTCGATTGTCGGTTTGCGCTTCGGCGTTCCCCTCCGAGTACTTGGTTTCGTTTTTTCCGGGCTTTTCGCCAGACGCGGCATCAGCAGACCCTCCCACCTAATACAAACAACAGAGAACTTAGGGAAACTGTATGGACTACATCAAATCGGAAGTATAGGTATTTTCGTCATAACCCCCCAGGTTGCTACACACAACTTCTGTGAATTTTTTCTAAGCTGGGAGAAGACCCATGGCTGGTCTGGGTTTAATCAGCCCCGCCGATGGAAAAGTGGTAATGAAGAATTGTTAGGCCAGCGCTCGAAAGTGTCTTGGGCACAGAACGGTCACGCTGACCGTTTTCGAACATCCTCGATCACTACTCCGTCGCGCAGCGTTATGACGCGATCGCAATGGTCAGCGATACGTTGTTCGTGGGTAACCATGATGACCGTCCTGCCCTCGCGTTGGAGGTCGTCGAAGATACGGAGGATCATCTCGCCGGTGGCCGAATCCAGGTTGCCGGTCGGCTCATCCGCGAGGATGAGGAGTGGATCGTTTATGAGAGCCCTGGCGATAGCTGCGCGCTGCTGTTGTCCACCGGAAAGCTCACACGGGAGGTGCCCGGCGCGGTCCGCCAAGCCGACCCGCTCGACCAGTTGCATGGCCTTGCGGCGGCGCACATGCGGAGGACAGCGCTGGTAAAACAAGGGAACCTCCATGTTTTCCTGGACCGTAAGCTGAGAGATCAGGTTGAAATTCTGGAAGACAAACCCGATGTGCGTGCCACGAATGTCGGCAAGTTCGTCGTCTTCCAGGCTAGCAACGTCTATGCCGCCGAGGAGGTAGCGTCCCATTGTGGGACGGTCGAGGCACCCCAGCAGGTTCATAAGCGTGCTCTTTCCTGATCCACTTTGGCCGCAGATGGCGACGGACTCGCCATCGACGAAGTCGAGGCTCACCGCACGCAGGGCTTCAACACGAACGTCGCTGCCCCGCTTGCCATAGATTTTTGTCAGTTCGTGGATGGACGCTATCGTCACGTGAATGTTTGTTATTGTGCTTTGTGGGTTCCGGCAGCGGCCCGACCACCGCGGCGCCATTCTGTTCGGTCGACAGGGGCGCGGTCCGGTATTAGCCGCTTCTGCTCGTCGTTAAACGCAAGCAGGATCCTATCCCCTTCGCTCAGGCCGGACGATATCTCAACCCACTCGGTGCCAACCGAGCCAAGCTGCACCTCGACCGGCTCCAGTTCCCCGTGATTCCGTCTGAAGACGTAACGTTGTCCGCTTTTTGAGAAGACGGATTGCACCGGCACCGCGAGGCGATTGTTCACCGTGTTGACGAGGATCTCCACGTGCGCGGTGACACCCGGCGTAAGCTTCGCTTCGTTGGGCTCGAGGGTGATTTCGGTCTCGTATTCCTTGAGGTCGGGGTTGAGCCAGCGGTTTTGCGTATCGGCGACGGCGGCTATCTTCGACACCCTTCCGTGGAATTGCTGTCCGGGCATTCCCTCTACTTGGACTACGGCCTGCTGCCCGAGGTGCAGCTTATCGGTCTTGGCCTCGTGAACCCTTAGAGACACGATCATCTCCGACGTGTCGGGCAGTTGCATGAGGATTTGTCGTTCGTGGACCTCAGCCCCTTCCTTGATCTGTTCACCGCTTCCCCATCGCCACGACTCGCCGTAGTAGACAACAAACCCGGGGGTTGGGGCTGTTATCCGGCATTTTTCGCGTTGGGTGCGGAGCTTGGCAAGCTGATCCTGCGTGATGTTGAGCTCCTTGGTCTTGCTCTCCAGTGATCGAGTTTTCTTCTCCTCTTCAGCCTGGGCGTTCTTCCTCACACGTTGGGCTTCCTTGATCGCCTCGTCGACATCGGCCTGTTTGCGGCGGAGGTCGGCTACGTGGGTGTAGTTCTTGAGAACCTCCATTGCCTTTCTGGCCTTTTCAAGGTCCCACTTGGCCTTTTGCCACTTGAACTCCTCCTCCTGGTATTCGGTCTGGGTAATGAACTTTCTGGCGAGCAGTTCCTCTGCAGCGGCGAAGTCCTGCTCACGCCGTTCCAGGTTGATCTTTGCTTCGTCGATGGCGATCTCGGCGTCCTTGAGCTTTTGTTCCCATTCACCGCTCTGGTACTTCTCCAGCTCGAGTTGCTTGAGTTCTATCTCCAGTCCCGCCTTGCGAATGTCGCTGGCGTTCTTGTCGCGTTGTATTTCGAGTTCCGTCTTCGCGGCTTCGGCGGCCATGATGGCATTGGCCTCTTTGAGTTCCTCTTGACTGATGCGATCGTCAATCTTGTCACTGGCGAGTTCGACGAGCAGATCCCCCTTGCTAACGGGGGCTCCCTCTTCGGCCAAGCTGATGATCGTGGAGCGTCCCTCGACCTCGCAGATGATGTCGGTCGACTTGGCGGCCTTGAGTTCCCCCTTTTCCTTGAGGACGACATTGAAGCTTCGCGGCACAACGACGAACTCCTCGATCCCAACGTCGGGGCCCGTCGCGCGCAACCAGTTCGCAAGCAGGTACGTAGCGCTACCCAGTGCGGCCACACCCAGAAGGGCAATCACGATCCGGCGGGAGTTGTTATCAGACCGGCTTTCCGCGGGGCGTGCAGCCTCCGATGACGAGGCTCCGCCCCGACGCGCCGCCACCGGCGGCACCGGATGAGAGAGAGTGTCAGCCATTGACCCGGCTCCCTTGTTTACGTTGTTCGGGCAGACTTCCTCGGGATCTGGCAGAGAGGCTACCCCAGGCACGTCGGCCCCGTTCCGTGCATACCATGATAACCAACGCGACTGCGCCGGGCAAGTGCGCCGACCCCGCGTCGTTACTTTCATTACGCCGTGCCGTTGTGTACGCCGTGCCGTTGTGTCGGCACGGTGCTTCCCAGTACATGATCGCCACGCCGTTACCCGCATGGAACGATTCTAGGTGTGCACGTTGTGCCGCGCGTCGGCGCATCATCTGCGCGTCCCGTCCCCTGCAGTATTCTGTAGTGGCACCCCGAAGGATGCGTCCCAACGTCCATCGTCGCTGACTCGCAAAGTACCCGTGCTTAACCGGAACTCCAGGATCGCATTGCGGTATGCTGCGACGGCTCGGGCGTAGTCGTTGCGAGCGCTGAGCAGGTCGTTCTCGGCCTCGACCACGTCGCGGTTCGTTATGCGTCCGAGGTTGAACTGGGCACGGGCTGCATCCAATCTGAATTCGTTCTCCTCCATGTTCAGTCTTTGAATCTGGCGCAGCTCCTCCTGCTGTGCAATGGCGCGAGCAGCTTGGCGGACATCGGCGATAACGGTGTCCGCAGCCAGCTTATAATCCCGCTGCGCCCGTCTCGTCTCGATGAGCGCTCGTCGGTATGCATTCCGCTCCGTCTTACGGTCGTCCATACTAAGCAGCAGTCCGGCGTGCCACTCATGCCGCTCAGCGTTGTAGTTCAGCATGCTCTGATGGTCAGGATCGGAGTTCAACGCAGCGCTTGCAGTGAACTCGAGCTCGGGGAGAATGGCGTTTCTGGCAATGTGGATCCCGCGGCGCGCGTCGTCGACGGCGTCAAGCTCGTTGAGCAAATCGAGCCTGTGCTTGAGCGCGACGTCGACCGCAGCGGGAACGTCAACATCAGGAAGCAGATCGTCCAGCGCCCGACTTTCCTCATCTTCATCCTGTGCGACGACGTCGAGCAGCTCCGCGACCGGCATGCCTATGATAATCTTGAACCGGTCCAGCGCGGTGGCATAGCGTTCCTTGGCACTTACCAGGGCCGCCTCAGCCTGGCGCAGACTTGATTTCGCCCTCGGGGCCTCGAAAATGGTACGGCTCCGGCCCATGCGATTGATGAACTCCGCCTTCTCCCAGTCGCGAAGTCTGCTCCGATAAGCGGTAAAGGTGTTTGCAATGGCAGCCTTGGACTGCTGGAGATTGAAGTAGGTCGCTGCCACGTTGACAAGGAACGAGCGTCGAAACCGTTCATATGTCCGCACGGCATAGATCAGCTCGCGCTCAGCGGCATAACGCGACTCATACGCGGTTCGTCCGGCCCCGCTGAGCAGCGGGATCTGTGCCGCCAGGATCACCTGACCGGATTCGCCCGAGGTCACGTGTTGCTGCAAATCCCGTATAAGCGTGCCCACGAGCTCCAAGCTGATCTGTCCGCCGTACGGAAGTCGTTGCGATACTGCAATGCTGCCGTCGCCCGTCATGGTGCGGCTCGACGGCGATCCGCTGGCGGCGCCATCGCTCCCCGCAGCATCGGATGCATCCGAGGCGAGCTGACCCGAGTCGACGTAGTCCGCTCGGGCCTCGAGCGAAGCGACGAATTGCGGCGTCCACAGGTGGCGTTCGAGCGTGAGGTCGAGAGCGGCGAGATAGAGCGCCTCCTTGGCATCCTGCAGACTGGGTGCGCCGCGCATTGCGTAGGCCAGCGAATCAGCCAGGGTGAAAACGCGAACATGTGGGCGTTGCTGCGGCGTGAAGATGTCTGGAGTAAGGTCGGTTGCCGGAGCCGAGCTTCCAGCCACCGGCGCGGGTGTGCCGCCGTTATCGGCGACCGGCTCCCCCGAGGGCGCTGCTGCAACCCCCTGTGCCGCCGTGCCGGAGCTGGCTGAATCCCCCGATGACGCTCCTGCGTCGGTCTGGCCGGTGGAGGGCACCTCCACCGTGAACGACGGAGGGACATCGGCCGTCACCGGATGCGGGTTCAGGCTGTACATCTGGGTCGCAGGGCCGGTCTCCGAGGAATCGGACCGGATGTGAGCATCGGACGTCGCCCCGAGCGACGCGCTCTGGCGCGCCTCGATCACACTGTAGACGCTGTCGTCAGTGTGTCGGACGAGCATTTGTTGACAGCCGGCCAATGTCGCAACACCAGCGAGTAAGCCAACCATGCGGTATGCTCGTATCATACGCAGGCTCCGCAGCAGGCTCAGCACGAGTAGACCAACAGGCTACGACGCTTCGCCTCAGGGAATGTTAGTGTAGCAAGCGCAACGGAGGCCACCTAACCGGCTGGACAAGTTTCGACCGATCGGCCCGCCGGCTCCCGTCTGCACCTCGATGAAGAGGACTTGCGGTCCGCCCGGGGCCGCTCCACGGATGTGCGACGCCCGATGGATTGACGAGAGCTGCGTCGGGGAGCCGCTGACAGCGGACAACGTTTGTAGTAGGATGACCTCGTGAGCCTACATGTCGGTGCCTTTACTTTGAACGGGTCGACACAGCCGAACTCAACTCTTCGACAGCGTATCCCAGGCGAGGGGACGTCGGGCGAGTCGAGCCGCGCAACGGACGTCACAAGCGAGAGCGTCTGCAGAGTACGGCAGGGCGCGGCTACCTGGCTTGTTGTCACATCCCGGCATGACGAGCTTCTCGGCCCCGGAGCACCGGATTGGTTTTCGCTTGAGACTGATCAGACCGCTCACCGTGTTAAGAGTGGTCGCCATCGGGCGACCTGGCAGGTCTCCACGACGAGTTCCGGCAGCACGATCTACGCCAAGGTATACGAGCGTGATCATGTAGCGGCGGGACTTGGGCGCCTTTTCAGGCGTGACTCTGCCTGGCGCGAGTGGCGTGCAGCCCGCGCCGCAATGCAAAAAGGCATCCCTGCCGCCAGACCCCTCGGGGTCGGAACGCAGTACGCACCTCGCCGCCTGAGCGTTTACCTGTCGCAAGGCGTTGCCGGTTGCGTGAGTCTGGCGGAGGCCTGGAATGCAGCCGGAGTCCACGAAGCGATGGGCAGCGGGGCTCATTCCGAACAAGGGGGCACGCTGTCGAGCACGGATCCATGTCCGCAGTCGCGCGGCGAATCGGCGATGCATCTTGTGCCCGCGCGGCCCCAGGGGGATCGGCCATTCTTTCCGCCGACCCGGCGTCAGATCGGCAATGCTGTTGCCCACCTCCTGGCGACCAGTCATGAGCGGGGGTTCTTCCACAGCGACAATCATCCGGAGAATCTGCTGGTGCGGACGACCGCGGACGACCGTGCGGAGGCCGTCTTCGTCGATCTTTATTCAGCTCGTGCTGTCATGTCGGCGGTGTCCAGTCGTCGGGCGATGTGCGCACTGGCGCAGCTAAACCAGTACTTTCGCCGCACGGCCACCCGTACCCAGCGGCTGCGGTTTCTTAGGGCGTACCTGGCGGGGCGCCCATCGCTGGGTTACGGGGACGAGACGGGGCAGGCGGCGCGAGCGTGGGCGCGAGCGGTCGTACGTTTGTCCAATCGGCATGCTGCTCAGCTGGCGCGTCATCGGGACCGTCGGCTGCGGCGTAACGACAAATACTTTGCGACGGTGAAGCTGGGCGATGGATGGGCGGCGACCGCAGTGCTCCGGCTGGAACGTCGCCATGTGTTTCCCGAGACGGGCATCTCGGATCGATCCCGCGAAGAGTGGGTAGCGGTGATGGCTCCGCTTTCGTCGGTAGCGGCATGCTTGGGTGACGCCAAACCAGCCCACCAACCCGTGCGTGGTGCTGAACACGACGGCGGCGCGGTCCATCCGAAGGCGGCTCGGGGCGCACTGACAGCAAGTACGTACAGAACGGGAGAGCTTGACGGGGGTCGTTTGTGCTACGAGCTCATCCGGATCGAGTCACTCGCGAGCAGGATCGCCGCTACGCTGTTCGGGTCTTCACATCGGAGGACGTTCGAGCGGTGTCACGCGCTGCGTCATCGTGATGTACAAGCCGAGCTGATTCTAGCTTATGTTGAACATCGCAGCAGCGGGCTGATCGACTGCACGGTTCTTGTACGTCCAAGACCAAGCGCCGGTGGGGAAGAGACGTCGCGCCACATTCGTTGCGCGGGTAATGCGGGCGCGGCGCCGGACAGTGTTAGAACGGACGCAAGCGACGGACAGCATGATTCTCCCGCATCCGGGGATACAGCGGCAACGTGGGGCTGAACTGAGCAGCGTTGAAGGCACACGTAGATGGAGCAGTCGAAAACAAGCTCTCATGGTCGGATCGAGATCGTTCGAGGTGATATCACATCACAAGCCGTCGATGCGATTGTCAACGCAGCTAACGAGTCGCTACTGGGGGGCGGAGGTGTGGATGGAGCGATCCACCGCGCGGCTGGACCGCAACTGCTCGAGGAGTGCCGAAGGCTCGGAGGATGTCCCACGGGCGAGGCCAGAATCACGCAGGCATACCGGCTACGAGCGAAGTACGTTATTCACACGGTTGGTCCGGTATGGCGGGGCGGTGAGCAAGGCGAGCCCGCACTGCTGGCCTCGTGCCACCGAGCGTCGCTTGAACTTGCCCGGGCACATTCATGTGAAATGGTCGCGTTTCCGGCCATTAGCTGTGGAGTCTACGGATACCCTCTTGAGGAGGCGGCATATACATCCATACAGGCTGTCCGTGACGATCAGCTAGCACACGCGGCCCCGCGCGTAGTCCGCTGGGTGATGTTCGACGAACAGGCATATCAGGCGTGGCGTAGGGTGTTAACGCGGCTGAGCGGGTAGTGGGCAGCCGCCGGTTGCATTGTCACCGTCACGTTAATCAGCGGCCGTCTGCAGCAGACCTGCCCACACAGCTTGTGGACTGCCGTCCTTGACAGGCAATTCGCGCGCATGAACAATAATAAGCTATGGAGGAATAATTACCGTGAGCCGCCCAGCGGTCGCTCGCCTGCACCACGCTGGGTGCCTCAGCGGGTGGAGTGGGCGTTTCGGCGGTGGAAGGGCGTTTTTGTCTTCGCTGCCGTGCGCGTGATACCGTGCGGTTGCAGGGGACAGGTAGTGTGACGGGCGAGCGGGGTACTGCGAAGTGTCGGTCATGATGAAAGGTCGATCATAGATGCCATTCTCGGGGGGCTTATCAGACGGTGTTCGGCGGGTCGGCAGCGTTGGCGTCGGAGCCATGCTCACGGTGCTGACCGCTGCCGCTTCGGCGGCTCCCGAACACTATGTGGTACGACGTGACGGCACAAAGGTAGCGATCGCGCGATCGCAGCATGAGTTCGCTGTGACCTATCGCAAGGGAGCTGACATCGCAACCAGCCTTCGTCGCCTGGAGACGACGGGCGGTGCGGAGGTAGTGGACGCGCAGGGCCTGACGGCTGAACGTACGAAACTCATACGGGTGGCCGAGGCGAGTGCCCGTAGTCGCGCGCAGCTCGCCTCCGACCCTGACGTCGTCAGCGTGCACCACGTCTACCGTTTTGGTTTTGATGATGCGGATGCGGCGCTGGTTTCCACAGGCACGATCAATGTGAAGCTTCGCGCGGGTCTGAGTCAAGTGGCGGTTGACGAGCTGTGGAAGGACTATCAGGTCGAGGTTGTAAGGCCTATCGCGGGTTTACGCCGCGTGTACGTGGTCAAGCCTGTTGTCAGCGGCCACGACGAGGTGCTCCGTGCCGAGCTGCTTGCGGGGGACTATCGGACGGCATGGGCCCAGCCCAACTTCCGCTCTGCGATTCGTCTTCGGCAGGAGGTGCCTTTGGACGAGTTTTTCAGCGAGCAGTGGCACCTCAACAACACGGGTCAGTTCGGAGGCAAGGTGGACGCCGACATAGACGCCCCGGAAGCATGGGAAATCGCCCAAGGGGAGGGCATTATTGTCGGGATGTTTGACGATGCCTGCGACGTCGATCATGAGGACCTGGCGGATAACTACATCGGCGTGGGGCACGATCCGACGGTATTGCCCGGCGAAGAGGGTGCTGACGACCCCCGGCCGAAGGACTCGGCGGATGCGTTCAACCGAGGCAATCGGCATGGGACGGCGGTGATGGGGCTGGCGGTCGCTGCTGCGAACGACAAAGGCGTCAGGGGGGTGGCGTACAGATCTCAGTTCACGGTGTCCCGCGGGATGGTGGCAGCAGGAGTGGGTATGAGCGAGGCGGATATGGCGAGCGTTTACCCCTTCGCTCTCGATCAGGGAGTCGACGTCCACAACAATAGCTGGGGGTTTTTCTCGCGATTCGTGCCGGCGGTGCTCGAGGACGCGTTGGAAACCGTTTTCCAAGCGGGTCGTGACCTTGACGGTCCCCACGGTGACGGAGTGACCAATCGTCCCCCTCGCGGCATGGTGGTCGTGTTTTCTGCCGGGAACGAGACCAGAACCCTGGGAGCCGGGGAGGACCTTAGCACTCTACCGACGGTCATCGGCGTCGGAGCGACCACTGCAGACGATCGGCTGGCCTCCTACAGCAACGTGGGCAGGGAGATCGACGTAGTAGCACCCGGAGGTGATTCCGCGGCGTTCATTGCGACCACGGACAACGATGATGCGGCGGGCTACCTCGACGCCGGCTACAACACCGGCGGTATAGACAGTGAATCCGGCGCGCCGGATATTGATCCCAACGGCCTCTACACGGGCACATTCTCCGGCACGTCAGCGGCCGCCCCTATCGTCACCGGGGTTGCGGCGCTGGTACTTTCAGTCAACCCGCTACTGACAGCGACGGACGTTCGACTCATACTGGAGCATACGGCGGACAAGGTCAGCCCGGACGATGCCGAGTACGACGGCATAACCAATCGCAGTGTTCGGTACGGTTATGGCAGGGTCAATGCGCGCAGCGCCGTGGAGGCTGCGCAACAGTCGCTTACCAACGGCGGGCTGACCTGGCCTGAACGTCCCGCGGACGTAGCCGTAACCCCCGGCCGATTGACCTGGGTGCAAAACGGTGACCCGTTGGAGTTCCTCGAGGATGATCCCACGGGGGAGATCCAAAACGACTTTCCTACGAGCGTCAGCGAGTTCCTTGTTCTTGAGAGTTCCAGCCCGTTCAGTTTCATCCCCGTCAGCGGAGAATGCTATGACGTACGTCAGTCGGGTTGCGGGGAGGAGGGCGTGGTCTTGGGGGAACTGCCGTCCGGTGTGGAGGTGAAGGCGGTGGGGTGCGGTCTGGCGTGTGGGACCGATCCCG
>JBHHXS010000063.1:0-14107 GCA_046757145.1 Phycisphaerae bacterium
GGCTGTTCGCATTCGCTCGTGCCCGTACCGCAAGTCTCAGCGATGCGGAGGACCTGGTGCAGGAGACTTTCATCGGGTTCCTTCAGTCACTGGGGCACTATGATCCCGCGCGATCACTGGAGACGTACCTCTTTACCATACTCCGCTACAAACTCTACGACCTCCTGAGGCAGCGCAAGGTAGCGCTTGTGTCCCAGAGAGACGATGATGACCCGTGGTGGGATGAAGTCGGTCCCGGGTCCGGTGACACTCCCAGCGGGGTGGCCATCGCAGTCGAAGCCCGCCAAGGCCAGGAACAACTCCTTGCCGACGTGCTGCGCAAACTCATTCACGAACTGCGCGACCGCCAGGCGTTTGGCGATCTGCAGGTGATTGAGCTGCTGTTCTTCGCGGGAAGACGCAACCTGGACGTCGCCGAGCTGCTGGAAATGGATCAGAAGGCCGTCGCCGGCATCAAGTTCCGTGCCATCCAGAAGCTTCGGAACTACGTATCGCAGAGTGATCCAGGTGCTGGAGTCTGTCTCGAGGAAACGCAGGCGGAGATCACGGTAGCCCGCGTGTGGCGTGAACACCGGCTAACATGTCTGAAGCGCAGCACACTCGGGTCGTACCTTATGGGGGTCCTGGAAGCGCCCTGGCACGCATACACGCAGTTCCATCTTGACGTGGTCGGCTGTGCCATGTGCGTCGCCAATCTGGCTGACTTGCAGTCCGAACAGGATGAGCCGACCGGGGGCGACACCGAGCGAATCTTCCAGTCAAGCATCGGCTTCTTGAAACAGACGGATTGAACTCCTGCATACGGGGTTCGCGGTTTCATATGCCGCGCGTTTGCCCCGCGCAATATACCTGAACCCACGCCGCGTCGTGAAATGCCGCGAACGGTCCGCCCTGTCGCACGGTATGACAGGCCAGTACTACAGTCGCGCATTGCTGTCGGCCAATGGTACTCCCTGCAGGCAGGGAGCTTGCGAAGAGGTACTGCTATCATCTGGACGCGACTCGCCGCACTATGACGCGAGACGCACTGGGCTTGAGGTGCGACACGAGTGGCAGAGCCGATGCTGCACAGCCCGTGGCTAAGGAACCTCCTCCGGCCGCGTGTCCCAGATGGTGCGCACCTGCTCCTTGCGAATGGGCTCGCATTCCAACCACGCATCCTGGTCCTGCAAGTACGCCTGCTCGATCTTCTTAAGCGTTTCCCGCAGTTCCTGCTCGTAGCGAGCGCGCAGCTCCTCCCGCATGGTGTCTACTGCCGCTGGGGGATCTAATGCCGACGCGCCTTGCATCTCCTGCGCCGCCATCAACTCCGCCAATTCTTCAAGGCGTCCGTCTGGAATGGTCGACGTGGTTCCGGCGCGGGGCTTATGGCAGCCGCCTGGCAACGCTGCCGCCAGAAGGGGCGCGGTCCACCAGAGAATCGGCATCGATCGATTGTACATGGTACTGCAAGTCAGCTAACCGCGGCGCCGGGTTCGATGTCGGATTCCGGCGACAGCACAACAACGCGACGACGGTCCGCGCTCACGGCGGCTAACAACATTCCCTCGCTCTCGATCCCCCGCATTATGCGGGGTGCCAGATTAGTCAGAATAACGAGGTTCTTGCCCAGGAGCTCCTCCGCTGTGTAATGACCGCGCAACCCCGCACAGATGCGTCGCAGTTCGTCGCCGAGATCCACCTTTAGTACGATCAGTTTGTCGGCGTTCGGATGATCGCTCGCCTCGACGACCCGCCCTACCCGAAGATGGACCTTCGTGAAATCGCCAAACGATATCGTCTCGGCCGGCAATTGACTAGATTGCTCTGGCATCTATCGCTCCTAACAACCTAACAAAACTCGCGGCAATCCGTGGAGTCTAGCCGCCGGACGTCCATCTGGCAACATTCGCCGGAAGCGCCGGAGCGGGTGACAGCAGAGGTGCCGGGATGTGATCGACTGTGGCGCGCATGACCGCACCTTGCTTGGTGGGCAGATGTGGAACGTCGTCGTATGGGGATACACCGCCGGTTGCGGACCATGGCATTGCTTCTACAATGATCGGGCGAATAAGGAAGGCGTAGGCGATGGACGTTTACCCGGTCAAATTCGAGCCCATACTAAAACGGAAGATCTGGGGAGGGCGCAGGCTGGAGACGCTGCTGGGCAAGCGCCTTCCAGCGGACGATCCTATTGGAGAATCCTGGGAAGTCGCGGACTTGGAAGACGACCAGTCGGTCGTCGTCAACGGGTCGAGGCGCGGCGAGAAGCTGAGCGAGCTGGCCCGATCGTGGGAGGGCGAGCTGGTGGGCCGGGCGCCGCTCGTCGACGGGCGCTTCCCGCTGTTGATCAAGTACCTTGACGCGCACGACACGCTCAGCGTGCAGGTGCACCCCAACGAGGAAACCGCGCGCAATATGGGGGGCCGTGTCCGCGTAAAGCACGAAGCCTGGTATGTCATCGCGGCCTCCGAGACCGGCTTCATTTATCGGGGTGTACGCCACGGTGTCGATGCCGGCGCCCTCAGACGCGCCATTGCTGAGAAGGATGTAGAGTCGGTGCTCAATCGCATCAGGGTTCGCAAGGGTCATTGCTACTATCTGCCCAGTGGGACTATCCACGCGCTTGGGGCGGGTGTTTTGGTGGCCGAGGTACAGACGCCCTCCGATGTCACTTATCGCGTCTACGACTGGGACCGGATTGACCCGACGACGGGCTCCGCGCGTGAGCTTCACGTAGACCAAGCGATAGCCTGCACGTCGTTTCACACCGGCCAGGTGGCGGGGGAATCTCCGCAGCACGTAGGGGACGTGTGGATGACGGTGACGCACCTCGTACGCTGCGAGTCTTTTGCTATCAATCGCGTCCGCGTCGCCGCCGGAGCGGAGCAGAGAATCCCTGCCGGTGAATTCTCCATCTGGATGGTGCTGCAGGGTACCGGAGCGATCACCTACGCGAGTTCGGAGCACGGCCGAAACGCAAGCGTGCCCTTCGGAGTGGGAGACACTATATTGCTGCCCGCGGGCTTGAAGCAGGCTCGTGTCCAGCCCGCCGCCGACTGCACCTGGCTGGAAATCGGGTACCCCATACCGAGTTCGCTGGCGCCCACCGACCGGTCGGGGCGTGCCGGAGTTCAGAACGTCGCGCCCGGCGGGCCGCCTGTCCAATCGGATATTCCAGCAAACTACGACAGCCGAAAGAGCTCCTGTGAATGAGCAGCAGCGGGACGTAAATGGCACGTAATCCTAGCGAAACGCAGCGCAGCGCGCGCGCGAGAAAGACTCTGTTCATCGTGGCCGGTGTATACGTGGCTATCGGATTCCTCGTCGCCGCACCCGCCGCGATTGCAGGGGAGCCGCTCAGCGCCTTTCTGGGGTTCCTGATCATCAGCGTTGCTCTGGGCAGCGCCGTTGGACTCGATGCGCTGCTTCGGGTCCGTATCCAACTGGCGCAGATGAGCGAAGCGATCGACCACGTTCGCGAGGGACTGCAGAGTCTCGAGCGGCACAACACGACGAGAGAGGCAGCGAACGCACGCAGGTCCAGCGCAAAGGGAAGGATTACGATCGATCTCGCAAAGTTCGGAAAGGGTGATCCAAATGCCCTCACTGCGGCCACGCTCGACCGCAGCGTGTTTCCCAGACTTGTAACCGCCATGGAGGAAACCCCGCCGGCATCTGACCGACTGCACACGCGTGAGCAAGCGGCGGCAGGTGAGGTGCATGTGGCAGGCCACGGACCCGACGGGGATGTGGTGAATGGAGACACCGACCGGGGCGAGGAGACACACCTGCCGACGAAGAACCTGCTTCGCACATGGAAGGTTGCCCTTAGAGACGGCGACCTGCCAACCTGCCGTTCAGTCTTTTCGATCCTAGTCGACACCGTGGAGCCGGATCGTCTAGCGCAGCTGAGCGAGTTGCTGCAGGACCTGACGGCCAGAACGGAGCGGTCCCTACGAAAGGCTTTCTCCGATTGCGTGGGCAGGCAAGACTACGGCGGCGCGCTGCAGGTAGGCGAGCAGATCTGCACGCTCCTTCCGAACTACCGTATAGCCGCCGATTTTCGTCGAATCAAACGCCACCTTCAGAGCCGCCTGGCTTGGACGCAAAGACCATCCGCCCCGGACGTCGCCGCCCTATCTTGACGGTCGCACAACCGTGTCAATACACCCGTGTGAGGCTCGACGTCGGATAGTAGTACCGCAGGATCTCTCCTGCGAGCTTTCCAGCAAGGGCTTGACCTTGCATGCCCCATTGGCACAAGCCCAGGCCGTGACCGTATCCACGACCGTGCTCAAGGATGAGTTGTGTTCCGGCAACGCGTATGTCGCAGTCGGTGCTGCGCATCGTGTCGGCGCCAATGGCCAAGCGGAATCTCTCGGCCAGTATGCCATGTGTACGCCCATCGGAGTCCGTCAGGCGCAGCTCGACAGGTCGCCCCCGGGAACCGCCGGAACCCGACCGCAGGACGTCAATGCTCTTGATCGCACCAAGGGAAACCAGATTGGGGTAGCGTGCGACAAGCCGCCGGCGAACTTCCTCGAGGCGCAGGCTGACGGGTCCCCAGCGGTACGTGCCCTTTGGGGCGATCTGACAGTAATCGCATTTCACCCCTCCGGCCAACGGGGGGACCGCATCGCCGTTACCGTAGATGGCGGCTGATTGTGATTTCCCCCCGCAGACGGAACTATAGTAGGTCGAGAACAGGCTGTTCTTCCCTTGATCATTCCAGGTGCACACGACGCCTCGCGTGTACTCCGCAGCGGCGGCAGCTTGCTGTCCCACTTTGTCGTCACAAATGCCCCGGTAGACCTGTGCCCCCTGGGTGGATGCGATGTCCCACGCAGCCCCCCGCCTGCGGAGTATCTGGTAGAGCACGTAGGTGCGGACGATGACCGCCTGTGCTCGATAGGCTTCGGCTGCGAAAGTAGGCCAAACTTCATTGGCTACCACGCAGGCAACGTACTGTTCCACGTCCACGTGGTTGATGACGTTGAGTTTGCCGGAGGCTGCAACGACGAACTGCAGTCGCCCGGGGTACCGAATAGGCTTGGACCAACCGTTACCATGCTGAACGGATAAGCTCACCGGCACGCCGTCGCCGGGTATCAGCGTGACGCTGTCGACCCCCCAGACTCGCTTGCCTAGAGCAATCTGTCCCGTGGAGGACACTCCAGCGATTACCGTTTCATCTGACGAGAAACGAAGCAGCGTGGAGTCGGCCTCATCCGCTACTACGGCACCCCGACGGACCAACAGACGCACACCCTCTACGCTCCGCGCGGCCAGCACGCGCACCGGCCGCAGGGGTGCGCTGTCGTTCTCGACCGGCTTGACGCTCGGCGTCGTGGTCCGACCGCAGGAGATGAAGGTGCAGCAGACGGGGATTGACGCAGTGACCGCAAACCGGGTTACGACACGGGCGGACAGCGGTGTCGTCACCTTGCACTGCATCTTTCAACCGTAGAATCAATCGTTCCTAGGCGTCGCCGGGGAATGTCACTCACGCAAGGCCGTTCAGGCTCGCGATCGCACGCGAGACGGCAGGTGCGCTTGCGCCTTATTCCCGGAGTGCAAGACCGAAGCGCTGGAGCTCTCGTTTTATCTCATTTAGAGAGGTTTGCCCGAAGTTCTTGGTGGCCAACAGCTCCGCCTCGCTGTGCGATAACAGGTCACCCATGGTCACCGCACCGAGCAGTTGAACACACTTGCGGGCGCGAACCGAGAGCTCAAGCTCTGAGACCAGCTTGTTAAACGCGCTGGCTCCTTCCACATGCGCTGGGCGAGCGGAAGTCGTGACCTGCTCCTCGGGTCGCAAGGCTTGCCCCAGACTGAGCCCCTTTTGGGTGAGCATAGCCTTGATCTCGTTCAGCGACGTCTCGCCGAAATTCTTGTATGAAAGGAGTTCCGCTTCTGTGGTTCTGAGGAGGTCGCCCAGGGTCCTTATGTTCATCTGACGGAGGCAGTTGCGGCTGCGCACGCTAAGCTCGAAATCGGTGATGGGCACCTCGAGGTCAGCGTCATAGCGCTCGCGCTCGCGCGCCACCCGCTCATCAAACAACATGTCGTGCGACGCGACTACCGACTTGAGGAAGTGCCTGGCACGCTCGTGGTTAGGATACTCGGACAACACGCTGCGCAGGTAGGTCTCCGCCTCCCGCAAGTGGCCCCGCTCTTCGCAGAGCACCGCAAGGTTGATCAGAGCGTTGACGTGTACCGGGGTTCCGCTAGTGCAGCGTTCGTAGAGTTCGATGGCTTCGTCGTCCTCGCCATGCAGATCCCGTAGAAGAGCAAGGCGAAACATCGCCTCCGTGTTATCCGGATCCAACTCCAGGACCTTGGCATACGTCGCCGCTGCACCGGTGCGATCGTAAGTCACTTCCTGTAGACGGCCCTGCAGGAACATCACCTCGGCGCGGTTCTCGCCGTGCGCCTCGGCTTCGGCGAGCCCTTTGCGGGCCTCGTCGTATTCACCCTTGCTGATCTGCTCTGCAATACGTTCCAGTAACGCCGTTCCTGTCTGTTGTTCCACGGTATCCTGTACCTCCCTATGGTCCGCTAGCACGCAAGGTGGAGCCGACCGGACGAAGGGTACCGGCCCCTCTACTTTGCTCCGCCGGATCCGATACGATCGACAAACACACGGAACGGGCAATTTAATGTACAGGCCAACACCTAGCAAGGCCTGACCATTACCCGCGCCAAGGAGGGGAGGGTGCGTCCCAACAACGGCGACAAGTCTCTGGGGTGGGATTTCTGGCCTCTATTCGTGTGGGTAGCGGTAGGGACAACCTCACGTGTTTCTGGGTGAAACCAGGCGATGGCGCTTCCCGCTGCGCAAGCCCGCACAGCCCGGCGCGTATTATTCGAGCGCGCACACGAAACGGCACGGGCCCGCGTAGAGGTGCGACGCCTCAAGCAATGTGACAACGCCCGCGGTGCCATAGCCGAACCTGGCGCTGGCGAGAGGTCAGCATTGGCCGCCTGCACCGTGTCACGCCTGCGGTGCTTGCCTGCCCTGACCCCTTGTTGCGGGTCGAGCGCGCGGGTACACAATGGGGATGGAACGTTTGCACGGAGACCGCTGGTTCTACCATCCTTCGCGGCAGGTTTACGCCCATCCCGCTGACTTCGACCTTGCGTACGAATCAGTCTTCTTCGACGCCAAAGACGCCGCCCTGGGGGGCAACGCGGCGGAAGGGAAGCTGCACGGCTGGTTCTTCCCTGCCAAGATCCAACCTAAGGGCACTGTCATTCACTGTCACGGAAACGCCGGGAACATCACCAGCCATTTCCAGTTCGTCGCTTGGATGCCGGCTTACGGGTGGAACGTGTTCTGCTTTGATTACCGGGGCTTCGGGCGGTCGCCGGGGTGCCCCTCCCGTCCGGGGACGATTGACGATGCGCGCGCTGCCATCCACTATGTCGCCTCGCGCGACGATGTTGATGCAGCGAGGCTCGTCTTGTTCGGCCAATCGCTTGGCGGAGCGGTCGGCATCGTAGCTGCCGCCGATCGCGGCGACCTTCGCGGCGTGGCGGTTGAAGGTGCCTTCTGTGACTATCGCCGCGAGGCCGCTTACGTCTGCAAAAGAAGCCTGATCCTATGGGGCGTCGCTTCACCCGTGAGCCGCCTGCTCATCCAGCCGGGGTACGACCCGATCGACTACGTCGGTAAGATCGCCCCCACGCCGACGTTCTTCGTCACCGGAACGGCCGACGGCATCTGTGACCCCGCGCACACTCTGGAACTTCACGAGGCAGCGGGTGATCCGAAATCACTTTGGGTCATCGGAGGCGGCCGGCATACATCGGCCATCATTGAAACCGACGGCGAGGGGCCGCGCCGATTCGACGCCTTCTTCAGCGCTTGCGTGGAAGGCTAGCCGCCATTTCTCACGAGGCCAGTGGAAAAAGGCTGCCCTTCGTACGATGAAAGTCGTGTTCAAGGCGAGTTGATCGTTCACGGAGGGACAGCCTGATGACGACAGAGTGTAACCGGAAGTCCTTTGCTTTTCACACGCTCGGTCGCCGAGAAATGGTGGCCCGTTTCGATGGTGGGTTGATGACCACTGACGGTGGTGTGCTGCTGCTCCGCGAGGTGGAGCGGGTTTCGCGGATCATCCGCAACTTCGCAGTCTGTTTCACTGATCATCGATTATCGCAATCCCGATCGGATCGAGCACACCGTCGAGGAACTGATCACCCTGCTGGTACACGCTCTCGCATTGGACTACGAGGATCTCAACGCCCGCGCTGATCTGAGAAACGATCCGTTGTTGGCGGCGTTAGTGGGCAGGCATGATCTGCTCGGTCAAGAGCGATTCCGCCGACGGGATCGTGGCAAGGCCTTGGCGGGCAAGAGCACTCTCAACCGCCTGGAGCTGACACCGGCCAGAGCTTACGCCAAGGCTCGCCAGAACAAGATCGCGGTGAATCGGCGAGCGGTCCAGCACCTGTTCACGGACATATTCCTGCAAGCCTACCGACGACCGCCGGAGCGAATCGTACTTGACATGGACGCCACGGATGATCCCATCCACGGTCATCAGTCCGGACGGTTCTTTCACAGCTACTACAAGAACTATTGCTAAGGGCGACCTGCAATCGTGAGTGTCCTACCCGTGCCTCTGAGTGATCACCCAACCGAGTGTAACATTTGCAGAGTGCGTAACAACGCTGTCACTGGATGGTCTGCAGTTGTGTGGGTTGTCCGAGGGAGTCGCGCAACATGTCCGGTGAGATGCCGGCAGCATTGAGCGTGGCTCCGAGATCGTCATGCTGTGTGCTGACGCTCAAGGCTTGGTCCAATAACGCGGCAGGCACGTGAATTGAGGAGACCCGAGCGGGGGCCGTCGGTGTTCATCCCCGAAGAGCCGGGACAAAGAGCCGCCCGCCCAGTAGTCAGAGCGTCCATGGTAGTGAAGCAGCAGGGTAACGTCGGCGGAACGAAGGGACGCAGGCAGGTGGATGCGTGAGTCGAGAGGCCCGTGAGTCAACACGGGCGCGAGTGGTCCGGAATGCCGGGCCCGAGCAGGTCGCAGAGGTGCGCGCATGCTGGGTGTGGACGGAACGCGCCGTCTGGACGGGTCGCATGTGGACGACCCCGGAACAGGGGTTCAAAGGAGGCGTGCGGTTTAGTCTGATTGATAAGGTGGTTCAGCAAGGGGCTGACCGCCACCTGCGCCCAAAGCAGACCTTGCCGCCGGCCATCAGCAGTAGCACTAAGATGAGAAGCCCCCACCCTGAGACCGTTGGGATCTCGCCTATGCAGGCCTTTTCGCATCGTTCGCCCTGCGGACAGTCAGCGTCCGTCTCGCACAGGCCGCCGGACGGTTTACAGATCCAAAAGCCAAAAACTGAATCGTCAACACCGTTGCAGTTGTCGCATTGATCGTCGCCCCCATCGCCGTCACCGTCGCCGAGACAGAACGTTTGTTCACCCAAGAAGGCGCCTCCCAATGTTTCACAGGTTTCCGCCAGAACATAAATACAGGCCTTTCCCTGGACACAGCACGCGCCGCATAGGCCGCTGTCGGGGTGTTCTACCTGCCCCGTGGCGGGATCGCATATGTCGTTTGTACATTCGTTGCCGTCGTCGATCAGGTTCAGATCACCGTTGTTCGGGTTGCAGCAGTAGCCCGGAGGGTGCGAGGACGGATCAGTCACATCGATCAACTGATCGCACGACATCTCATTGCTGCACTGATCGATCGCGCTCCACGTCCGCGCTATCGTCCATGCCGTCGGGCAGTATGCGTAGGGAGGTGCCTCAGCATCGCTGAATGTGATTCCCGGTACAGCGTCGCAGTTGTCCGTCGCCGTCGCCTGCCCGGTGTCGGCGGGGTCGGTGCTTGAATCAGCCAGAGTGATTGTGAGATCGGATGGGCATACAATGAGGGGAGGCGTCCGGTCAACCACGGTGATGATCTGGCTCGACGTAGTGGAGTTATTGCAGGCGTCGGTGCCAGTCCAGGTTCTAGTGATAACTGCTTGTTGCGGACATGCGCCAGCCGCGACGTCATCACCGAACGTAACGTCCGGTACGGCGTCGCAATTGTCTGCTGCAGTCGTGCTGCCCGTATTGCTCGGATCCGTAGGTTGATCACATTCAACGGTCACATCCGGAGGCATCGTCAGAGAAGGTGCCGTCGTATCGAGTACGGTTATGACCTGAACGAGCGCTGTTGCATTACCGCATGCGTCAGTGGCCGTCCAGGTCCGTGTGATGCTCCCCGTCCCGTTGCAGCCGGTCAGGTCCGCGACATCGGTGTAGGTTACTGCCGGAGCTGCATCACAGTTGTCCGTAGCCGTCGACTGGCCCGTATTGCCCGGGTCGGTGGGCTCGGTGCATTCGACCGTTACATCCGCTGCCACGGCCAACGCCGGCGCGGTCGTGTCAACGATCGTGATCACCTGATCAAGCGTGGTCGCGTTTCCGCACGCGTCGGTAGCTGTCCAGGTGCGTGTGATGGTCCCCGTCCCGTTGCAGGCGGTCAGGTTCTCGACATCGGTGTAGGTCACTGCTGGAGCTGCATCACAGTTGTCCGTAGCGAGTGCCAGACCGGTAGCGGGCGGGTCGGTTGGGTCGGTGCACTCGACGGTAAGGTCGCTTGGTGCGGTCAGCACAGGTGCCACCGTGTCCTGAACCGTGATCACCTGCGTCTGACTACTGCTGTTGCCGCACGTGTCCGTTGCGGTCCACGTCCGGGTGAGCGTATAGGTGTCCGGGCAGGCACCGTCAGTGGGCATCTCTGATAACGTAATCTGCGGCGCGGCATCGCAAGTGTCCGTTGCCGTGGGCGACGCCGGCGAAGGCACAGTGGCGCAGTCAACTGTGACGTCCGCTGGCACACCGGACAACGTCGGCTCTGCTGTATCCGCCACCGTCACGGTCGTCGAGCACGCAACGGTCCAGCCGTCGGAGCAATTGGACAGCGCAAGGTTGACGTTGCAGGTCAGCGGACACAAGGCGCCCATCGTCAGCGTCAGCACGGGGGTAGGTCCGGCATCATCGTCGAAGGTGCCATCGGGGCAATCAGTCGACCAGGCGTACGTCAATGTTCTTCCCGGGTCCGGATCATTGGAGACCCTCCCGTCGAGCTGGACGGTCGTCATGGTCTGGCCATGGCACTCGATGACATAGGGACCACCGGTATCGCAGACTGCGACGGGGCTTTTCAAAGGCGATACCAGCCCTTCATTCCCCGGCAATGCGCCAAGTTCATAGGCCCCCATGTCGACCATTCCATCGCTTATCAGGCGGAAAGCCCTGTCCAGGTCGCGCTCCGGGGCGGAAATCGCGGGTGCTTGATTGACGGCGGGGGAGCCAGCGGCTAGGTGCCAGTCCAGGTTGTCAGAATCCACGAACAGAGGGTCGAGGCCGATGTTTCCAAGACGATCGGCATACTCGCCGTTGTCTATGATGTTGAATTCGACATGTGTGAAGCTCTCCGAGTTGTTGTGGCTCTCCCATTCCCCCTGCAGCGAGGGATTGTCCACGTGCAGATTGTCCGGGCTCCAGACGTGATTTGTCCCAAACCTCCAGTCCAGATCCTCTTCATCGCTATGCTGTACCTGGTCGTAGTTCAATCGCATGTTGCCCCATATGATGTTGTTGTAGATCTTCACGTCGCTGTAACCCGGTGGAATGTCATAACCGAGCGGTTCGCTACCGTTGTACTCGTGGCCGTTGCGCTCGCTGTCGATCCCGCCGCCCGCCGGATCTCTGCTGCCGGCGACGACATTACCGACAATGGTATTGTTGAAGACTTCGGCATAAAACGTGTCATCGAATGCGAGCCCGCCTCCGCGCGCATGGTTCTCGCCATGATCGTCAGCCCAGTTCTCTGCAATCAGATTGTTGAACACCCTGACGCTCGCGATGTCATCGCCCACGTCTTCGAAGCTGATGGCCCCGCCGTCATCGTAGCAAGAATTCCTCCGGATGATGTTGCCGAAGACGTCGATGGGGCCGGAATCCTCGAAAAACATTGCGCCTCCGTGATCCTCGGCATGATTCGCCTCGATCAGGTTTCCGGCGACGATCAGATGGTCCTTGACCTCATAGAGTGCAATTGCGGCGCCGTAGTCGGGCGAATAATTCTGTAGGATATGGTTGTTGAAGATCTCGTACGTACCCGGCGGGCATCCGGGTAGATGGTCGTCCCAGATGTGCTCCGGCTGGCCATGTTCCGGTCCATACTCGGGCTCGTCGTTGACACTGATACCCCCACTATAACCGCCGGGGTTCCCGTTGTTCGAAATCGTGTTCGACCATATCTTCACATCGTGGTTAGATTTGTGGAGCCAGATTGCGCCTCCGTAGTAACCGCCGTTGTGGTGGAGATTGCAGGTGTTGATATCAAGGTTCCTGTTGCCGTAGTCGCCGAAGATCCCGCATCCTATGTCGTCATCTACGGTACCCCGCGTAACGGTGAGCCCGCTGATCATGATGTTCTCTACGCTGCCGAACTCCCCGCCCGCTCCGACGAAGAAGACGGGTCCTCTGCCGACAAACCCCTGGCCCTCTATGCTCAACTGCACTGACCCGAGGCCGTCAACAGTGGTCTCCTGAGGTCCGGCGCCGATGATCTCAATGTCGGATTCCGTTATGTGCACCCGCTCGTTGTAGTACCCTGCGGCTACGAACACGTAGCGCGGGGTGGCGGTAGGCAGATTGTCCAACGCCTCCCCGATGGTATTCCACGGCTGTGCGTTGCTGCCGTCTTCCGGCCCGGTGTTGCTTGCGTCGACGAAGACGGAGCGTTCGGCCATGTACGTCGCTCTTGCGGGATCGTAAGCAATCTCGACATGTACCGCGTTGGAGGAGCCTGCGAGCGTTGTCACGATCATCGGACCGGTGATCGGGTCGGTCGGGAGCTGCACGTGGATCTCGATATCCGACCACGAGGTTACGTAAAGCTCCTTGCCGCTTAGCGTGACCGTGGAAAACCATCGGCGACTACCGAAATTCTGCCCGGTGATCAGGAAGCCGCCACCAGGCTGGACATTGGCAATGACCGGTGGCGGGCTCGGCGGAGGAACCGGCGGAAAGCCCGCCTGCGTCGGCCCATCCCCAAGTGCAACCGGAACAAGGGACCAATCCGCCTCGAATTTGTACTTACCTTGGCCCATGGTATACGGCATCATCAGCGGTAAGTATTCGTCGTTGTAGCCGGGAAGCGCTGGATCGTTGCCGAGGTAGAGCAGAGGCGCCGGTGCGAACCGCCTCTCCGTCTCTGGCTTCTGCGGTATTGGCTCGCCCGGCGGACACTGTGTCATCGGATCGGGGCCTACGTCGGCACCGAGATAGCACATCGGATTGCCCTGATAGCTAGCGCCGAGAAAGTAACCCAGATGGTCGTAGACGCCGACGGGCGCCCCATCGATACCGGCCTTCTCCAGGTACATCAGGCTCAACGGCCTGGGATCGACAAAGACGTCGTCCCAGACGCCACCCTCTATCTCGCCTGCCAATGGTACAGGCGTGTTGATACCGAAATCCTGATCGACCCGCGCGCCGCCCGTAACCGTCACCGTGATCACATCCGAGCCGGCCGGCGAAGGGGAGAATCCCCCCGGCGGTATCACCTTCACCCTGTAACTGCCCGGGGCAAGATCGCGAAACTCGTAGAAGCCGGGCAGCGGGCCGACAAAAACTCCGCCCCATTCATCGATTGGAAACGTGTAAGGCTGCATCCACCCCTGGGCAAGCACGGCCGCTTTGTCCACCTGTCCGGTCATCGTTGTTGCGATCAGTGTCGTTCCTGTGGCATCCCACAGCTCGACGGGCACACCGTGCATCGTCCGGTCATCCGATTCGTCGTAGATTCCATTCCCGATCCACGTGCCCGGCGCGAGGTGGTCGTAGTACACGAATCCGCCTATGTCACCCGTAGCGGCGGGAATCGGCTCGAGGAAGAGGTCCGCGCGGTAATTCGCGGTATACCATTGGATGTATCGGTTCATTGCGTTGTGGGTGACCGTATACGGATCGCCCAGCTCGACGCATTCAGGAAAGGCAGGATTGCACCAGGGGTTGGGCCAGACGGCATCAGGGTAAAAGGTATCCGTTACAATTGCACCGCGGAACCCGGCCGGCAGCCTAACGTCGACATGGGCCATA
>JBHHXS010000064.1:0-13855 GCA_046757145.1 Phycisphaerae bacterium
CGTGAAGGACGGTCGGTTCATGTCGGTGCTGTATCCCTCGGCGTTGTCGAGGCTCCTGCCTGAGGTCGTCAGTCTGTCGTACTCTCGTGCCTATGGAACACGGCCAACAGATAGTATCGTCCCGGGTAATCGTGTTGAAACACGCGTACGGCACCAAGTCTGCCGGCTATGCCTGTTGTCGTGGTTGGGGGGTCAAAAGGCAAGCGCTGCCTCTTTACGTAATGCCGTTGGAATTCAGGATGCTCCCATATCGACCTCTCCACGCGAGTCCAGGGCGTAAGCGACAGTTCGGCATCGGGAGACTTGTCGCCATTGGGCTCTCCGGCCATCACCAGGATGATGAACTCCGGGTATTGGAACATGACGTAGTCAACATCGAATTCCTTGTCCAGGAACGTACCCTGACTTCGTGCGATTAATCGATCAGTCAACCCTGAAATATCGAGTACTCGCAGGTTGGTGCAGCGGTAGCCGATTATGCCGATGTCCATCAGGGCCACGGTGTCCCCTTGCTCAGCCGCCTCGTTCGCGAGCCAGTCACCCAGAGCCATATGCCCCCTCGCGTAGCCCCGGGCGCGAAGCATGGTATAGCCGTGGAAGTTGGCACGTGGCTTGGCCTGGACGAACCAGAGTAACGGTAGTGTGCAAAGCACTAGCACTTGGGCTGCCCACCTGCGCCGCTCCAACAGCAGCCCGGCAATCCGACACCACCCTACTGCGGTTAGGCCTGCCGCTGCAGGAAGGTATGGCATCACCATTCGCCACCCCGGCATCCAATCTGTGCCGGTGACAAAGGGCAGCAAGGCCCCTGCACCGGCGACTACAGCGACGGGCACGGCGGGGCGCCGTTGCGCGCGCGCCGCCACCCACCCCAGGGCGCCCAGGGTGGCGCCGACCACCCCGAGGCAGGGCATGAGGATTCCGTCGTTGACGTATTGGAACGCATCAACTTCCCAGAACCCGCCCTTTTTGGCGTAATACGTGTTGGGGAGCAAGTCACCGTCGTACGCGATGAGTCTGAATACCGTATGGGCCACCATCACCACGGCTACAAGAACGCCGACGCGCACCCAATAGTGCCGGGATCGCTGGTAAGGGAGTCGCTGATCTTGTTGGCCTGCATCACCGTCCGTGAGCGTGCGGTCCAGGCCTTTGCACAGGAGCACTTGTGTGCACCAGTAAAGGGCGAAGATAAGGATCCCCTCGGGTCTTGTGAGCACGGCGATCGCGAATGCGAGTCCTGCGCCGTACGCCCGCCTGGCGTGGCGATCGCCTGCAGCCGTGGCTAGGCCCACGGTGATGGCGGCGCCGAACAGGGTCGTCTCGAGGCCACTCATGGCGTTCAGGGCAAAGGCAGGCGACACGGCGACAATCCCCGCCGCGGCGACGGCGCACGTACCGGGCACACTGTGGCCGTCTGCCCTGCGACCCTCCAATGCCGCCGCCAGTCGATAGGCCGCGAAGACCACTGCGAAGCCCGCGGCGACACCAATGGCTTTGGCGGCGATCGGGGCTGCACCCTCTCCGCCAAGGGCGATGACGGGCACGAGCAGCAGCATCAGCAGGAAGTTGGTGTAGCCCTCGACGTGCTCCCCCTCATTGAAGTAGGGTCCTCGCCCTTGGGCCAGGAAGCTGCTGTAGCGATAGGTTATATAGGCATCATCGTTGACATAATGGCGGAAGTAGTATGTGTGGGCTAGATAACACAGAAGGATCACTGCGAGCCCCGATGTGATCCAGCGAGATCCTCTGTGGGCAGCGGCTTCGTCCATGGAGCACGTGATTCTAGCCTATCAGCTGCTTCTTTCCAGGGGACCGCGGACACGCGGTGCAAGGGGAGAGCGCCAGGTGATCAAGGCATACGATTCGCGGGAAAGAGGCTTGTGAGCATATGAGTGAACGAACTGCTGCGCTGCCCGGATGCGATGTCGCTCGACCTATGATGCGAGTGTCATCGACGCGTCATCAAGCTTTTCCGACAGGTTGCTTCGGATCTCCTCCACCTGTTCCTTCGTGACGCTCAGCATGTCGAGCATCTCTTCGGTGATCGCGTCCTCCCGCGCCGTCAGGTAGAAGCCGATCTTCTCCTGGCAGCAGAGAACGTCCGCCAGCCTGATCAGCATTGCCATGTTGCGCAGCTCCACGCTGAGGTTCTCAGGATTGTGGTGGAAGCCGACAGCAGCGCGCAGGTGACGTGGGAACTTCCATTTGGTCGTCAGGCCCACGCCGAAGGCCTGATGGTCGGCACCGATGACCTGGCGCTCGCATTCCAGAAAACCGACGTCCCCTTCGGTAGAGCGGTCGATTACCTCGGCGAACTGATCGGGAAACGCTTGCCTTGCGACCATCGTCCCGATGTCATGGATAAGCCCTGCAACGAAGACTTCATCAGGCATGCCTGGGTGCGGCGAGGCCTTGGCGATGTCTCGCGCCGCTACCGCGACTCCCACGCTGTGACGCCACAGGTCGGCTGCACTGAACTGCTCCGATATGCGGCTTCCTTTGAACAGGCGCGCTATCGATGCTGCGATTGCTATGTTTTTCACCGCTGACAGGCCGAGCAGTATGATGGCTCGATCCACGCTGGCAACCTGTCCCGGCAGGCCGTAAAACGCGGAGTTGACCACCTTCAGCACCTTGACTGAAAGTGCTGGATCGTTCTTTATCACGTCATGCAGATCGCGTGCGGTGCTTTTCGGGTCTTCGACGATCCCGATGATGCGAATCGTGATCTCCGGCAGGGTTGCTATGTCGCCTATCGACGCTACCGCCTTGTCGACGATCACTTTAGTGTTATCGGCCGTCTCTACTGACATACTGCTTCCTCGTCTACAACCCTCGCCAAAAGCGAAGACGTGCTGCATCCTCTATCCAGGTTCTATCGTCATGAAGGTCTCGGCGCATTAGGTGCCTCTCCGCCCGTCCAGGCATCGACGTGCCCGGCGAAGGCGACACCAGCATTGTGAGAATGTGAGACAGGGTTAATAGGCGATGGTCTTGTGGTGCAGGTCGCGGTTTACGCCTGGTTCGGCGAGCACGGCAGCTATTTTCAGTCCGGCGCGTCCGTCGCCGTAAACGCCGACCCGACCGATAACAGGCCTCTTGCGCAGCGCCAGGCGCAGCGCCTCGCGTATGGACGCTGTGGATTCTCCGGAAGAGTTGACAACGCAATTGGCGTTGGCTTCTCGCCCTCTTTGGCGTGGACCGATATTCACGACTGCGGTGCCTGCGGTTGCCGCTTCGATGAGGCCGCTGGACGAGTTGCCCACTAGCACGTCCACCTCGATGAGTAATTGCAGATAACGATCGCGAGGCAGCGAACGGACAACGCGTACCACGCCGTTGCCTACCCGATCCTGGAACGCCCGTATCGCCTGAAGGATGCCCGTGTGTCCGCGGTCCGTATTCGGGTAGACGATTGTGGGGTGAAGCCCGGCTTGCTGCACTGCCCGCAGGATGCAAGTCATCGTACGCCGCTCGCGAGCGGCCGGGCGGCCGCATGCGTGGTGGACTACCAGCGCCAGGCCCGAGCGTCCACTGGGCTTACGAAGGTGTGCAGTCATTTCGACGAGCTGATCAAGCCCGGGAGCTCCCACGCAGTATACGCGGTCGGCGCTCTCGCCCATGCGGATAACGCGCCTCATTGCGGAGGGGGTCGCGACGAAGTGCAAGTGGGCGAGCTTGGTAATGGCGTGTCGCAAGCTGTCGTCGAAGTCGCCCGGGGCGACGTCTCCGCCATGGACGTGCGCTACGATACGTCCGGTCGTGACGGCGCCGAGCGCCCCGGCCAAGGCCTCTATGCGATCGCCCAGTACTAACACGATGTCGGTCTTGGCGCGTTCGCAGAAGTCGGCGACGCCGGCGATACCGCGGGCTAGTCCCGAGGCCTGATCAGTTGCGCTATCATCACCTTTTTGCATCGGCACACGCGCGTCGATCCGCCAACCGTCACGAATGATCTCATCCACAGTGTGCCCGAACTTCTTGAGCAGGTGCATCCCGCCCACCACTAGCTGTAGACGAAGCCTTGGGTGCTTATCGATTGCCTTCATGATCGAGCGCAGCAGCCCGTATTCCGCCCGCGTTCCGGTGACAACGGCTATTCGCCGAACGGCTTTCAGGCAGCGTGGCTTCGGCTTCGCGGCGGAGCTCATTCGAACATGTCCCAGGAGAGGAGTGTATCGGCTGGGATATCTCTTGCCGTCTGGCGGTCGAGGAGGTGGCACATGTCACCCGGAGGGATCCCGGTTCCCGGCCGCTTGAGCGTGAGCATGTCGGCGGTTATGCGCGTGCCGGCGGCTATGGGCGTCGTGGAGACGATGCTTCTACGGGCAACCTCGCGCACTTCGCTTTCAGCATCGCTCATACCCAGCTTGCCCGACCCCAGCGCTGATTCCGCCTCGCGCACGGTCGCGATGTACTCGGTGAGCTGTGCGGCGTCGAGGGAGATGGCGTGGTCCGGGCCCGGTGCCGTTCGATCAAGCGTGAAGTGCTTCTCCAGCAGACACGCCCCGGCTGCGAGCGCCCAACCTCCCGCTCTTACCGACAGGCTGTGGTCACTCAGCCCGCACGGAACGGAGAAGCTCTCACTGAGCGCGCGGATCGCGCGAAGATTGAGCTTAGCCACTGGCGTAGGGTAACAACTGATGCAGTGGAGCAGCACCAAGCCACCGTGCGCGATCGTGTGATGCTGATCAGAACCCGGGGCGCAAGCGATCGGTCGGTTCACTCCGCGCCGGTGCTTGGGGCTTGGATACGCGCTGCAGGGTTGTGTAGGTTCATGCGGTCGTCCAGCCGTGGGCGGGCGGCAGAGGCGGCTGACGCTGTTGCGAATCTCAACCGCGGTCGAGGCACCGGTTGACAGGAGGATAGGAAGTCGCGTCCGGGCTGCAGCCTCGAGCAGAGCGTTGTTTGTAAGGTCGGTGGAAGCGATCTTGATCGCCTCGACGCCCAGCTCCTGCAAGCGCTCGACGTCGCGTTCACTGAAGGGAGTCGCCAGGAAGAGAATCGACCGCGCTTCGCAACGATCGCGTATGGAGGCGAAGTCCTTCTGCGTAAGTTCGAGTTGGGCGAGCATCTCGAGCTGAGAACGGTGAGGCGAGCCCCGTTGCTGGTATTGAGCCACCGGTGCGGATGCCGTTACCAGATCCGCTGCCTGGAACATCTGGAATTTGACGGCATCGGCGCCGGCGTCGGCGGCGAGATCGACCAGCCGCAGGGCCGTCCCCACGTCGCCGTTATGGTTTACCCCTGCCTCCGCGACGATGAACGTGGGCTCGCCTACGCCGACTTTGTGACCGCCGATTGTCACCGCATTGTCAGCAGCTTGCGCCGGAGCAGGGGATGCCATCTTTCGGTCTACTCCTCGCCTGGAGGATCGCCTGTGCCACGTACATGTCGAACGGCTCGTCGATGTCAACGGCCTCGCCTTGACTTTGGAGCAACGCCCGGCGATCCCGCCCAAGGAAGGCCTGATGGTCCTCCGGCGTATTCAGAGCCGCGAACAGCGCCTCTCTGGTGACAGCGACTGCTGCTCCGTCATGGTAATAGAGCGGTTCCAGATCCTGGCGGCGATATATGCTGTTGCACCGGTACTGTATCATCCTGTCGCCTTCGAGACGGTGAAGCCAATCGGGATGTTGCTTCGTCACCGGGGCGACACTTCGCACGGAATCGGCTCCGGTACTGGCCAGATACTCGATCGCCCGATCGATCAGGCCGTCGGTACGCAGCGGAATGTTGCCATAGAGCAAAGCCAAGATGTCGACCGTACATCCGTTTGCGCTCTCCCACGCCTGTGTAGCATGGCGTGCGGCTGCGTCCACCGTCGCCGTGTCGGTCGCAAGTGCCGCAGGTCTGTCGATCACCTCGATACCGGCAGCGCGGGCCAAGTCCTTGGCAGGGTTGGAGTCGGTGGTAAGGACGGTTGCGGTGAGCAGTCGACTGGCGCGCGCGTGATCAAACGTATACCCGATCACCGGCCGGCCCAGCAGCTCACGCATGCACTTGTCGGGCAGACCCTTGCTACCGGCGCGCGACAGAATAATACCCAGGCAGACCATGCCAGTCATCTTATCGGCTGGCCGACGGCGTGTTCTGGAACGCCTTGCTGTGTCGGTTGCAGCCTTCACAGAGCCAGCAATGACGCTCTTTCCGAAATGTCCCGCCTCGAACAGCCGACACAGGGAGTCGAACCCTGAACCTCAGCTTTACGAAAGCTGTGCTCTACCATTGAGCTATGTCGGCAGGATCTTCACCGGCTTTTGTACGGACTCGCGTCCACCGCGTCAAGGCGTCACCGGCGTTGCAGCGCATAGCGGCTCACTCTGTCATACGTGGTGGCCAAGAATCCGATGATCGGGAATCCGCCGCGCGCGAACGGCGACGGACCCAGCTTCTCCAGCAGCGCCAGGGGGCGATCGGGAGGCTCGAGGCGCGTCTCAACCGTTTCCAACTCCGGGCCGGCCTCCCAGAATCGGTCCAGCAACTCGTCGATCGGAGGCGAGACCGGGTAGATGGTCGGTACAATGTCAGGCGGGTGGGGCACGTGGTGATCAGCCGGCGTCGGGTCCATGAGTTTCTCAATCCTCAGCCACGGCCTCGCGCGCAAGCGTGAGGAATTCGCGCAGCTGCTCCGTGGACATCTCCGTCACCCAGCGTTCGGAACTTCCCACGACATTCTCGGCTAGGGCCTTCTTGCTCTCAATAAGGGCGGCGATGCGCTCCTCCAGCGTGCCCAGGCAGACGAATCGGTGCACCTGTACGCTTTTCACCTGGCCCAAGCGGTGCGCACGGTCGGTCGCTTGGGCTTCGACCGCGGGGTTCCACCAGCGGTCGAAGTGGAAGACGTGGTTGGCGGCGGTCAGGTTCAAACCATACCCGCCGGCTTTGAGCGTCAGGACGAAAATGGGCGCATCGTCAGCTCCCGATTGAAACCGCTGCACTATTCGGTCTCGCTGCATCCGCGGGGTCCCGCCGTGTAGGAACAGTACCCCACACCCGAGGGAGTCTTGGAGATGACGGCAGAGCAACTCACCCATACGACGGTATTGGGTAAACACCAGCGCGCGGTGGTTTTCAGCGACCACCTCGTCAAGCATCTCCACCAGTCGGTCGCACTTGCCGCTGCGATGCCCCAGCGTGCCCCCGGTTAAGGTGAAATGTTCGGGATGGTTGCATATCTGCTTGAGTTTGACGATGGCCGCCAGAATGACTCCTCGGCGCCGCATGCCGCTCGCCTCGTCTATCTGTCCGAGCATTTCGTGTACGACACGTTGGTACAGGCTCGCCTGTTCAGGCGTCAGGTTGCAAAAGACGGTCATTTCGAGCTTTTCCGGCAGATCAGCGGCTACTTCCGGGCTGTCTTTCAGCCTGCGCAGTACGAACGGGCGGATCAACCCGCGCAGGCGCGCCGCCCGTTCAGCGTCGTGGTGCCGTTCGATCGGAACCGCGAAGCGGCGGCGGAAGTCGGTAGCCGTGCCAAGGTAGCCGGGGTTGAGGAAGTCCAGGATCGACCAGAGTTCCGCCAGCCGGTTCTCGACGGGCGTGCCCGTCAGAGCCACTCGATGGGTCGACGGGACCGCGCGCACCGCCCTCGACTGCTTCGCAGCTGGATTCTTGATGTTCTGTGCCTCGTCGAGGGCGATTCGATGCCAGTGTATTTCTGCAAGGTGCTTCCAATCACGGTGAACCAGGCCGTAAGTGCTGACAACCACGTCGCACTCCCGAGCCTGAGCGGCGAACGCCTCACCGCTTAGGCGCTGGAGCCCGTGGTGTATCATCACATTAAGCGACGGCGCGAACCTGGCGATCTCACGCTGCCAGTTGCCGACGAGTGACATGGGGACCACCAGCAGCGTCGGACCGCCCGGGAATCCACCCTCGCGCTCGTAAAGGAGGAGGGCGATCAGTTGAATCGTCTTGCCCAGCCCCATGTCGTCTGCCAGGCAGGCGCCGAGGCCGTACCTCGAAAGAAAGCGGAGCCACTGCAACCCCTTGCGCTGATAGGGTCTAAGCGTACCGCGAAAGCCCTTGGGCTGGGGCACATGTTCAGCACTGTCGCCAACCTCGGTGGCTCTTAACAGGCGGTCGATCCAGCCATGGGCGTGGATTCCCGCGACCGGGAGGCCCATCTCGAAGTCATCAGCGGTCATGCCCAGGCGAAGCGCGTCAAGCAGTGTCGCGCGCTTGGTTGTGGTTCCTTGCACGAACTGAAAAGCCGCTTGTACCTCGGATGATTGGATTTCCACCCATTGCCCGCGCAACTGCGCAAGCGGTGCGTTGCTATCTGCGAGTTTGCCGAGCTCTTCAAAGGACAGAGTGTCATCCCCGAGTGCGACCCGCCAGTCGTAGGACACCAAAGCGTTGAGGCACAAGGCCGGTACGTCCGTCGGCGTCTCTGAGGCGATGGGGCTAAGATCGAGCCTCATTCGAAGCCGCGGACGGTCCTCGCGCCACCACTTCGGCAGCCATACCTTGAAGCCCTCGGCCTCCAACACCGGGGCGGCGTCCCGCAGGAACGTATACGCTTCATCCAGCGTCAGCGTACGCCGCAACGGCCCGTCGGAGCTCGCGCACGGCGCCAAGGGTGGGAAATGACGAGCTGCCAGGGCGAGGTCGGCACGGAGTTGGCCAAGAGCACCCTCAAACGGACGCCTGAGTATCGCCTTGTCGCCTGCCGGGTCCTCCCGCAGATTCGCTGCATCCAGCGTTAAGGACGGATCGTCCTCCGATTGCACGTGCAGGGTGAGCGTCCAACTTTGCTCAGTGGGGTCGCTGGGCGAGTCGCCACAAGTGGACGGGGCATGAAGGCGCAGGCAAGTTCGGCACGATCGTCGCTCCCAGGGGTCAAGTTTGGAAAGCCAGCGATCCACCGTCCCACGAATTGCCTCGCACTCCTCCTGTGGGCCTTTCAGCGTCGGGTCCGCACCGACGAGGGCCCGGAGCCAGCGCATCTGAAGAGTCAGCGCCTGCTCCGGCTTCTCCTGTATTGCGTGTGCCAGCTCATCGCCGTTCAGGCTGCGCCGTACGAGGGCATCGCCGGCACTCAGCAGAAATCCCTCAACAAGCGTCGATGCCTGCACGCGGGCGCCCGGGGGCAAGAACGAGCGGCAGACCGGTGGCATGGAAACGATTAGGGAGCGAACACGATCAGACGCGCGCCGGTCATCGACAACCACACGCCAGCGTGCGCAGTAGCTCCCGTCCGCGCCGCGATGCACCGCCGGCACGAAGCGGTGTTGGGCAAGAAGCTCCAGTACCAAATGGGCTGCGCGAGACCAAAAACGCAGAGACGCACCCTGACGAAAGCCATGACGTTGAGTCAGCGGCGTCGCCGTAAGCAAATCGACTGCGTCGGCGCCCGAGAAACTCAGCGTGTCCACTCGACAGGGCACCAGCGTGTGTTGGCTCTGGACGCTCAAGGGCGTGCGAAGGCCTTCGCCCCGGCCGGGGCTCGGCGCGGCGGAGGCGTCGGCCCCTTCGCCTGACGGGCCGATGCCACTGTCCGCTTCGTGCGTTGGCCCAGGCTGGCTGGAACCCGTGGTGGGAGATGGTGCGAGGCACCGACCTTCGTGCGGCAGATGCAGTGTAAGCTGCGACGGTGAGGCTCCGGTGATGAGCAGGCTGTCCCACACATCGCCCGCCAATTGGCGCAGGTCATCGTGGCGCAGAGCTGACGGAGTGGGGTCGGCCTGTGAGTCCGCAACGACGTCTGCGGAACGGGCAACGTCGCTGGGCTGGTGGTGCGAGCGTCCACCCCAAAGATGCAGCGTGGCGTCATTCCAAAGCGCATGCAGAACAATCATACCGGGGGTCGCATGCAGAACAATCATACCGGGGGTCGCATGCAGTTCAGAAGCGTCTGTAGTACCGTGCGCGATCGAGCACCGGCGATCCGAGGTCCGGGAACAAGCAGGTGGCTCACTCACCGGTCGCTTACGCTCCCGACTCGGAAAGACGGCGCTTCGTTCGCCGCCCACGGTCGTTCAGGTCGCTCCGAAAAGCCCGCTACCGGGTCTCCAGGCGTCGCAGGGTGGTAACCAGCCTTTCGGCGAATTTCTCGTTTTCTCGCCCCTTGATGGCGTTGCGATACGCTTCGATCGCGTCGTCGATGTAGGAGGCTTTTCCGAACAACGAGAGCAGGTACAGTGCGCCGCCCTCTTGTGCAACGATCGTCCAAGGGCGATTAGAGGCCTCATGTGCCTGCTTCAGCCGGTTCACGGCTCTGGTCAACGCCTCCACCCCGGCGTCGAGAGCCTGCGTTGCGTTGACGCGCTCCACCTCTGGATCAGCCTCCGCGAGAGGCAGCGACTGCAGAACGCGCATGAGTACGTCAGCATTGTTATTGCGGGCTTGGTACTGCCCGTAGTACACCCATGCCCTGGCGAGGTGTGCGGCGCCCTCCTGCGCGATCATCGCACCGCCCATCCACTTGTCGCGTGTACGCTTCGCCAGCGCGGAGCGCTTGTTAGCCTCAGGCGAGATGCCTTGCGTGAGCCTTCGCGCATTGTCGATCCACCGTTTAGCGTCCTTCGCAGCCCGCGCCGCGGCACGTGCGGAGTTCTCAAGAAAACCGAGCGCTGATTCGTCGAAAGCAGCCGCCTCCGACTCCACGCGATTGAGCTGCGCATACGCCTCCGCAGCATCCTCGGACGCGACAGCCAACGCTTCGCCCGCATGCTCCTGGATCTGCTGATAGCCTTTCTTCATCTCTTCCAGCCGGCTGATATCCGCGCGGCGATCGTCCAATGCTCGTTCCAACTCGCGTATTTCAGCGGTCAGTACATCTCGTTTATGCACGTAGTGCTGCAATCCGTGCTCCGCCGTGAGTCGGCCGGAAGGGCCGCTCTCCACATACCGGCCTCGAAGAAAATCGCCGGTGTGATCGATCTTTGCGTGGGGGTAGTAGCCCGCCTTGAGCGATTGGACTTCACGGCGTGCCTCGCGATACAGCTTATTATGTTGCATGAGCGTTGCGCGGAAGCGCTCGGCCCCGGCGGGGTCCGAGGACACCATGCCCTTTGCCTGCAGGTCGGCCAGCGCCCTACGTGCCTCCGAGGCCTGTGCCTCCGCGGCGGCTATGCGCTTGTTGAAGCCGGCTATCATCGCCTCGAGTCGTGCGAGCTCTTTCCTTTGGGTCCCCAGTCGGGTTTCTGCATCGGCAAGGTCTTTGCGTAGCGTCTTGATCTGCCGATCCACGCCGCTGTTTGCCTCCAGCGCCTCATCGATCTTGAGCTCGGCGCTACGAATGGCCAGGGCTATCAGCTCCCGACGATACGGGGCGGCCTCAAGCCGCTTCACACGCGCACGAAGCCACTCGGTAAGGCCCATGTGATACTGGATTACCGCCTTGAGCCTGGCCGCCTCGGCGTACGACCTCGAAGAGGCGCCGCCCGACGAGACGGCCACCGCCTGATCCACCGCGTTCAGCGCTTCGTCCAGCCAGGCGCGATTCTTGTCAATCAGCTCCGTGCGCGCCGCGATGCCCTCACGGATCTGACGGGCGAGGTTGCCGTAACTGGCACGTCGTGGGCGGGGTGCAGGGAGCTGCCAATCCCGTGGCTGATACGCCTCCCACAGGCGTTGGTGCTCCGCTTGGTACTCGTCTGCACCGGCCTCGATCAGGTAACCCGCGTCCTCGACGTCGACGTCGAACTCCGCGACCCGATCAAGCAGCATAGACTTGTACTCCCAACCGACATCGTATTTGTGTAGCAAGCGCCTAGCGCGTTCGAGATGCTCTGCCGCTTCCTTGTCGACCGTCCTCTGGGCTCCCTGCAGGAGCGGAAGGGCCAACCAGCCGACTCCGCACAGCGCCAAAGCCGCCGCGCCTGTGACTACCGCCAGTAGATTCTGCCTCACGCTCAGCTCCACACTCATACCACGGCCCGGGAATGGGGCTAGCCGTGGGCACCGCCACCCCGCAATTCGACTTACACGGATACCCGCCCCTCGCGGCCGGATGGCGACCGGGCACGCGTCCCCAGTGTCTCGTCCGGCCGGCGGGGGGGTCGTCTCATCGCGCCACGGACGGCAACCGCAAGAGGTACCCGCGACGGTGCACCATTCGGCAACTATCATACGCCGGGCGCGTCACTCTGCCAACTTATTGCGGCTCCGTTCCAGACTTAGGATGGTCCCCCGGCTCATCTTGCCGTGCGCCTGCGGTCGGACTTACGCGATACGCGCATCGCTCGTCCCCATCGAGGAGATGCTTTATGCGTTCCACCGCTACGCCCTCCCCCAGTACCTCCTGGAAAACACGCAGTTCCGCAGCGCACAGCCCCATGCAAGAACGGGCCGCCTCGCAGATTGGGCAGTGATGTTCAACGAGCAAGAAGGAGCCCTCACTATCCGGGATCACCTCCGCCATATACCCCTCCGCTGTTCGCTCCCGGGCAAGTGCATCCATCTTGCTGCTAAGCGACGCGGACTCCGGAGGCATCAACTTCTTGTAGGCCTCGATCTGGTGGTCAGCGCGGGTCCCTACGATCTTCTCCAGTCCGCCATCGCCGAAGGTCTCGCGCGCTGCGTTTATCAAGCCGACTGTCAGCTCGGCGTAACGTTGCGGAAACTGGCGGTCGGCGACCTCTGTGAGGGTCCACAATTCAGCGGGACGACCGCGTCCGCCCGGAGGCTGCGTACGATGCCGAACAAGCCCAGCGTGGGCGAGCACGTTGAGGTGTTGTCTTACCGCGACATCGGTGAGCCGCAAAGCGGCGGCGAGCACCCCGGCTGTACATGCCCCACCAGTTTTGAGTTCCTGGAGGATCCGATGCTTAGCGTCCGAGACAGCGACACGCTCCATACCTCCAGCATATAAGAAAATGCGGTATTTTTCAAATGTAGGACTTGACTATTTGCGAAATGCGACCCATAATAAAAACGTTGGACTTTTATAAAAGGAGACGCATATGTTTTTGGAGCACGTGAATCTGACGGTGAGCGATCTGGACCGTACTTTGGAGTTCTATACGGGTCTGCTGGGGTACCGCCTTCGTTGGAGCGGCACCACGTCCGATGGTCGGCGGGCTGCTCATTTAGGCGACGACCGGTATTATTTGGCTTTGTCGGAGGCTAAGTCAAAAGGCGGTTTCGCGCACGATCCCGTCGCAGTTGGGATAAACCACTTTGGCCTGGTTGTCGACGATCTGGCTGTGATGAAGCGGCGGCTTGCCGAGCTGGGCGTCACGCCACACTCCGAGGCCGACTACGAGCCGGGACTGCGGCTGTATTTCCGCGACCCCGATGGGTTCGAGGTCGAGCTGGTGGAGTACGCGGACTGATGCGAGTTGCCGGACGTGAGCCCGCCGGCCTATGCGGATGATACGGTTTGTGGGGCTCCGTACCGGGTCCTACCGATTGCTACTCAATCTCGAGGACCTCGATGGTTATTCCGCCGATCTTCGAGAGCAACGGCAAGCTGAGATCAGCCAGTCCCGCGTCTCTTAGCGAAGAGGTAGCAAACGCGATTCGTGTCGGGCTGCACCGGGTTTCCCCGAGGGCGGCGTCGAGGTCAATCCACTTTCCTTTGATGAAGAACTGTGCCCACATGTGGTATCCGAACACGTTGGTGAGCGCGCCCATTTGCGGCACGTAGGCCAGCCCAACAGCTACGCGTGTGGGGAAACCCCTTAGCCTGCCTAGTGCCGCCAGCAGGACCGCGTGCTCGCTGCAATCGCCCTGTTTAGTTCGGCAGACCTCGCTGGCGGTTGCGAAGCCGACGTTCAGGTTCTTGTTGACAACATATCCCGTGACGAACCGGCGCAATCTGTCTGCAAGGGCAAAGGGTTGGTCGATGCTGCCGCCTGTCCTCTTTGCGAGTTGCACGAGCTGCGGGTCAGCAGTGTTTATC
>JBHHXS010000065.1:0-13855 GCA_046757145.1 Phycisphaerae bacterium
CAAGCTCAACTGCCCCGAGCCGCCCCTGCAGTACAAATGGGAGTTCGGCGACGGCGATGAGTCGACGGTCGCAGAGCCGATCCATGTCTACTCACGACCCGGGACGTACCGTGTGGAAGTGACGATCCGATACACCGGAGGGCGCGAGTACCGCCGAACACTGGATGTGACCGCGCGGTGAGAACCTGGCGTCCAGCCGCGCACGCGGGCATTAGTCGGGCAGCCTGTGGCCTGGGGGGGCAGTACCCGAAACGCCACCCTGCGCGTCGATCAGCTTAGCCAGCGTCGGGAGCAATCGGGTCTCTCCCGTGACGGTGACTCGCCCGGTGCGAATCGCGTCGAACGCGCTTGGTCTTCCGTTTGCGATCGCCAGCCAGCTCTCCACATCCGCGCGGATAGTCAGGTCAGGTTTTTTCCTCCTTGCGGGCGCCGCGGTCGGCCGGGGTGCGCGACTACGAGCGGTTTCCAGCCGTCCGCGCGTTATCGATAGCTCAATCGTCTCCGTCACACGCTCCGCCGGGTCCATGCGGAGGACCAGCAGGATTCTTGCTTCTCCGGAAGGCAGGATCGCGCTGACGTCAGGTGGCGGGGCACGTGAGAGGCTGTTGAAGAACGCCGCGATATCGTCAAACCGCGCAGGCCCGTCGCTGCATAGCGTGCGTTTGGAGAGCCACTCGATTGTTTGCCCTACGGCCACGCGATGCTCCTCCTGCGCCGTGCTGCGTCGGGCGGAGGCGGCGACGTTACGCAGAACGTGCTTTTCGCTGCCCCTCAATCGCTGTACGTCGAAGTAGGCTCGCGCAAACGTGACAACGTCGCTGCGCCTGGAGAACCCCATCGAGGTAGCAGCGAAATCCGCTAGATCGGACAGGATAGCTGCACGGGGTACGTCGGTAGGATAACAGCGTCCACGTCGGTCGGGGTCGATCAAGTAGAAGCGCCACCCTATTTCCGGGTCTTCGGCGACGAGGATGTTTCGCCAATAGAGCCCGCCGTGTGTTATCCCCGCCTGATGCATATGTCGGAGGGTTACGGCTAGTGCTTCGACGAATCGTCGACGTTGTGAAGAAGCGGGGTCGGCGGCTGTAAGCCATTCGTGCACGTAAGCGTCGAGCGACTTGGCTCCAATAACGCCTTCCGTGACGAGGAAGCACGCCTCGAGAACGCCTGACCGCCTGCGCTCACCGTACGCGATGGGTCTCACCGCGGGGACGTCGCGCTGCCGCATCCCTCGCAGGAATTCGTACTCGAAGCGCGCCCGGCTCGCACCTATCACCGTCCCGCGCAATGCGCCCTTGATGCGCGCTTGCCACGTGCGGTAGACGTAGCGCTTGACGAAGATCGATCGGGGTGCATCGGGCGCGGGAGCGGGCTCGACGGCGAAGGTCTCTGAGGAGCCGCTGACGGCCTTAACCTCTGCGGGTCGGTGCTCGAGCACGCCGGCCACGGAACCAAGCCAGGTCTTTGGGCACCACGCGCGGTCTTCGGGGCTTATCACTACGTGTTCACTGTACGCTGTCATACGCCTCTGATAGTGACGCAGCGCGGCACGAGTCGCAAGCCCCCGCGGGCCGACCTCGGCGAAACCCGGCAACGCGGCAAGCCAGCGTATCAGGTGAGGGCCTCGTACCACCACGTGGCGTAGTCGAGTGCAGCGTACGTAATGATGATGTCCGCTCCGGCACGGGCGATCGCCTGGAGCGCCTCGCTCATGCATGCTCGTTCATCGAGCCACCCGTTTTGCGCGGCGGCTTTGATCATCGCGTACTCCCCGCTCACATGGTACGCGGCGATCGGCAGGTTCGAGGTGCTACGGAGGCGGGCTATGATGTCCAAGTACGGCAAAGCAGGTTTGACCATCAGCATGTCCGCACCTTCTTCCTCGTCGAGGAGCGCCTCTACTACAGCTTCACGAGAGTTGGCCGGGTTCATCTGATATGTCTTCTTGTCCTTTGGAACGTTGTCAGCTTCCGCCGGCGCGGAATCAAGGGCCTCGCGGAACGGTCCGTAGAACGCCGACGCGTACTTCGCTGTGTAGCTCAGTACTGCGACGTCGCTGTACCCGGCGTCATCCAGTGCCCGGCGAACGGCGCCAACCCGGGCGTCCATCATATCCGACGGGGCGACAATGTCCGCACCTGCTCGGGCGTGAAGCACTGCCATCTCCGACAGAACCTCCACCGTCTCGTCGTTCAGGACCACACCATCCCGGCTTACAAGGCCGTCGTGCCCGAGGCTGGAATAGGGGTCCAATGCGACGTCGGTGATCACGCAAGCTCCGGGCAGTTCGCGTTTGATCGCCCGTACTGCGCGACAGTTGAGATTCTCGGGATTGACGGCTTCACGAGCCTCCGGCGTTTTTTTCGATGGATCGACGGCGGGGAAGAGTGCAAACGCTCTGACGCCCCGCGCCATCGCTTCGGCGCACTCCTCTATCGCCCGATCTATCGAAAGCCTGGCCCGGCCCGGCATGGCGCTAATGGGCTCTGATTTGTTCTCACCGTTGACGAGGAACTGAGGCAGCACCAACTGATCGGGCGCCAGGCGCGTCTCGCACGCCAAACGCCGGATGACCTCACTGCGTCGCAGCCGTCGGGGTCGACGCAACGGATGAGCCTGCACCTGTTTTGTGCCGTGATGAAGATGCGGTACTTGGCGTTCGTGCTCCATGGGGCGTACTCCCTATGCTGTCCGCAAGCTGTTTGGCGAAACGTACACAATCATTCAACGATACGCCTTGAAGGTAATTCCCGGCTAGGTGTAGGCCGGGTCGGGCTGCAACGGCCTCACGGACCCGCACGATCCGTTCGGCATGGCCCAAGTGATATTGTGGGATCGCGGCCTGGTACCGACAAGGGTCGACTAGAACGGGCTCACCGCGGATCTGCAGCAAGGGTCGCAGCGAACGCATCACCAGGGTGAGCAACTCGTCGTCAGTGCGTGAGGTGGCTTCGGGATCGCGAACCCCCCCAATGAAAACGCGGATCAAGCGGTGATCTGCTGGGGCGTGGTGCGGGAACATGCTGTCCGCCCATAGCACTCCCATCAACGGGAATTGGTGCTCGTCGCGCGGTACGAGGAACCCGAAGCCCTCCAGCGGATGACCGATGTCATCCCGTTTGAAGCCCAGGTTGAGTGTCACAATGCACGAACTGTTGATGCCGTGAAGCTCCCTGGCTGCGTCAGGAGTAATCGGCTCCAGCAGTCGACCCGCTTCCGAGGCCGGTGTGGCTATGACTAGTTCTCGGCACTGCAGCTCATTCCGAGCGTCGCCCCCACTCCGGATGGTCAGTTGATAGCCCCTGCCACCGGGCAGGATCGAGTCAACCGCGCAGCGGGTGATAACGCGGTTGCCCAGTTCCTCGCCCATCACCCGCGTGAGTGCGCCGAGCCCACCGTCCAGGCTGACGAGTCCGCGCCACCTCCTGCGATGTCGAGCCCTTCCGCGTTTGGCGCGCAAGGGGACGGTCAGGGCGTAAGCCAGGAGACTCCGGGCCTGGCGATCAACATCGGCGACCGAGGGGAAGCATGCCCGCAGGCTCAGCAGTCCAATGTCCCCTGCGAAGATCCCCGCGATGACCGAGCTGATCATGGTCTCAGTCACCTCGCGACCGAACCGGCGCAGGGCCGCCCGTTCAATAGTCTCCTCTGCCTCTTGTGCCCGACGACTGGCGAGCAATCCAGCGAACAAACGGGCCCGAGCGCCGACACTCAGCAATCCGCTGGTGGCCAGGCTGATCGGATTGCTTGGGACCTTGTACAGCCGACCGCGGCGGTAGATGTAACGCGAGCGCGCAGTGCGGCTGGCCGGGACGACGCTCAGTTTGCCGGAAAGTGCGAGGAGCAGTTCCTCAAACGCTGGGTCGCGTACCATCACGTTGAACGGGCCTTTTTCCAATAGGAAGCCGTCCCGTTGTTTAGTTTGCGTGCACCCTCCGACGGTGTTGCTTGCCTCCAGCAGGCACACTTCCGCTCCCCCGCGCTGCAGGTACCACGCCGTGGTAAGACCGCTGATCCCCCCTCCTACAACGATTACGTCCCACGCGTCAGACGCCATTGCAGACTACCTCGTGTTAGCCGCGTCAGGCTCGACGGGAGCTACGGTTTCGGCGGCGGTTTCAATCACCCGGAGCACATTCTCGACGGGCGTATCCTTGTCCAAGCCGTTATCGAGGTTAAGTATATGGCCTGTATGGCCCCCCGCAACGATACAGTGACGCACCGCCCTGTCTATTTCCTCGAGCGATCCGGCGGCGACAACGCGATGATCCACGTTGCCCTGCAGGGCGACGCGCTCGCCTGTCCACGCCTTGGCCTCAGCCAGGTCAACGCACGATCCGATGCTCAGTACGTCGGCGCCGGACCGGGCCATCAGCTCTATGAAAGGTCGGTTCTTGACGAACAGGATAGTGGGGACGCGCCCCCGGATGCGGGCTAGCACCTTTACCTGGTATGGATGGGCAAAGCGCCGATACTCGTCGAATGACAGGAAGTTGGCACTCGATTCGAACAACTGGACCGCATCGACGCCCGTTTCAATCTGGAGGGTCAAATAATCAGCGGTCATGTCGGCCAAGCGATCCAGCAGGTGGTGCAGAGAGTCAGGCTCATCGCGCATGAACTCACGCGTGCGCCGCCCGTCGGCGCGCGGGCTTCCCCCCTCAATGATGAAGGACGCCAGCGTGAGGGGCGCACCGGCGAATCCCAGCAATGGCAGTTCGCCTCCCAATGCTTCGCGTATCAAACGCAAAGTGCGAGGAACGAAATCCAGCTTGGTCGCCACGTCGAACGGACGCAGTTTCGCGAGCTCAGCGGCAGTGTGCATCGGATTGTGCAGCATTGGACCCGGGCGAAACACGAACTCAGCCCCCATCGGCGCCAACGGAGTCAGTATATCCTGGAAGACGATGATGGCGTCGACGCCCAGGCGTTTTGGCAGAAGTGATATCTCCGCAGCCAGGTCCGGATGCCGGAAGAGCTTCTCCAGGGGAAGATCGGCACGCCGGCGCAGCTCCCGATACTCCGGGTCAAAGCGTCCCGCCTGGCGCATTAGCCATACCGGCGTGCGCTCGGTGCGCTCGCCGCGGGACGCTCTCAGCACCAGGTCATTGACAGGCATTTGCAGGGTCCTTCTCGCAATGTGCGGGAGAATCGCCTTCCCGCCCCGCGGCAGTACCTGATCCCACTGCTACAGGGAGCCTACTACGGCGTCTTATCGACAATACGACGATCATCCCGTTCTCGAACTGCGGGTTACCCCAGTTGCGTACAGCGTCAAGGGTCGGCCCACGCGCCGGCGCGGATTGCCATGAGTGCTCGCTGCCTTCGCGCGGCTGCGCAGGCGTCAGGCCTCCAGCTGGACGCCGCCTCGGCACTTATGAGACACAGCACGCTGTCTCGGGTCTGCTGACCCTGCCTGCGACCCTCGAACGGTCGCGGTGTTGATGAAACACAGTGCTATGCATTGGCCGAGAAGCAGTTGCGATCTCCGACGCGGTACGCGTCGGGTTCCAGATAAGCGTCGATGACCGCGGCGACGTTGCGCAGCAGCACCCGTCCCAAGGGAAAGGTGACCCGGATCGCGCCGTGTCGCCCCACCTCGACCAGTCCGTCACGCTCCAGCTCCTCCATTACGGACAGCTCTCGGGCGAAATACGTTGAGAACTCGATTCCGAAGCGTTGCTCGACCGCCCCCGGCGTTATCACACCATAGCAGTAGAGCTGATTAATCACCGTTTGACGAATCAGATCGTCTCGTGTGAATCGCTTCCCACGGCGCACCGGGAGACCCCCGTGCGCAACGCAGGCGATGTACTCGTCCACGTCATGGTGGTTCTGTAGAAACGCGATGGCTGTCAGATGGCCTATGGACGATGCTCCCGCGGCTAGCATGTCCAGCCCGCCACCTGTGGTCATACCCTGGAAATTGCGTTGGAGAGTGCCGCTTCGCTTGGCTTGTGCCAACGCCTCGTGAGGTTTGGCATAGTGATCGAGGCCGATAAACTCGTAGCCCGCGGACTCGAACAGCTTACCGCCCCGAAGGAACATCTCCAGCTTGGTCTCGCTGTCGGGCAGTCGCGTGTAGTCCATGCCTCGCTGCGTGGCAATCCGGTCGGGTATCTGGGCGTAGTGATAGTACGCTACGCGGTCGGGCGACAGGCTTATGGTGCGTTCGACCGTATCCTCGATCGTCGCTACCGTCTGGTACGGCAGGCCGTAGATCAGGTCGAAGTTGACGCTATCAAAGCCGAGTTCACGACAAACGGCCACCGTGTCGCACACCAGTTCAAACGGCTGAACTCGCCTAACGTGCTCTTGAACCTGTCGATTGAAATCCTGCACACCCATGGACACGCGGTTAAACCCGATCGTCCGCAGTCCTCTGAGCTTATCGGGCGGGCACGTACGCGGATCGATCTCGATGGCTACCTCCGCATCGCAGGCGACGCTGAAGGAGTCCTCTATTGTTTTATGCACGCGGGCAATGGTCTCGGCTTCCAGGTATGTGGGGCTCCCTCCACCCCAGTGGATCTGCCTTATGACACGGTCCCCACCTGCCGCCTCGGCAAGGTGCCCGATCTCCCGCTCGACGGCGCGCATGTATGCATCTACACGCTCCGCTGCTCCTTCCGCGTCCTTGCGTTGTATTTCTCTCGTGCACGCGCAGAACTTGCACAACGCCTGGCAGAAGGGCACGTGAATGTAGAGGGATAGGTCGGCACGTTGCTTGCGATCTTGGGACTCCGCGTACAACGACGCCACTTCGTCCGCGGTCAATTCACCCCACCACGTGGGCATGGGGTAGGAGACATGGCGGGGCAGCGACAGGCCTGCATACCGACGGAACGTCCCAATATCCAGCTCCATCGTTGGCACAACCATCAAACGACCTCCGCCAGGGTGACACATGCGCTTGCGCTGCGTTTGCGCGAGCATCTAAGGCACTGTCGCCAACGCTGTGCCGCGTTGACCTCGGTGTCCAGCAGGGGGGAGTTCCCGTCGCCGCCCTTCGACTCGTGGCACCACCCCAGTCCGGCGGGCTCAGCTCTTATTTCCGGCCGACGTTCGCGGATGAGGTCTTCAGCCTCTCTTACCGCCAGAACGAAGGCCTCGGTAGCGCACATGGCATCGGCAAAGGCGTTCACCGCATCGTCTACTTTCTTGGCGTCAATGAGGGTGACACCGGGAATCGTCTCCAGGCCCTTCGTCGATCCGAACGTGTTGAAGTCGATCACCGTCAGAGGGCGTGACGTGAAATCTCGGGCGTCACGGATGTCATCGGCGTGAAGGACCGGCTCAGCGCGATCGATGCCGAAGAAAACGACGTCGGCGTCGGCGATCGCCTGCCTGACCTGACGCTCGCCGTACGTCTGCACGCGCACGCGTCTGCCATTGCCTATAGCCTTGCGCAACTGTTTGATTTGCCCGCCCGTGTGTCCCCGATAGACCAGCGTGAGAAACCGACTGGGAACCTCGAAGCGTTCGATCAGAGTGGTCAACACGGAGCGCGACGTCGTCGAGCCGCCGATAATGACACAACGACTGTCGGGCAGATTGAGGGTTGAAGTCTCGACGATCCGGGAGATAGCTGCAAGACAGTATCCCGGGTTGAACTCTCCCCATCTCGTTGCCTTCCTGAGCTCGCGCTCGTGGGCGATGGCGTCGGCGACCAGGCGGTCAAGCAGCGGTCCGGCTGTCCCTGCTCGCCGAGCAATGCGGTAGGCGGTCTGGAGTTGTTCGGCGACGTCGGCATCCCCCGGCAGGCCGCTGTTGAGCCCTGCCGTCGTGCGAATCAGATGTTGCCACGCATCCCACCCGCACAGAATGTTCACCGGGACGTCCTCCTGTTCACATCTGTTGAACAGATGCTCACGCACACGCCGCACAATGCACTCGCCCTCCGCTGTGTCCTCCTGCTCAGCAGGGAACCCGTAGAACTCAAACCTCGAGCACGTGTTCCAGACCATTGCCTCGCGCACGCTGCCGGTGGCGCATATCTTTCGGAGAATCTCGGACATCTCCGCCTGTGTCTTCTTGATCTTCTGGAGACTGGGCTCACTGGCGTGAACCTGTTGCGGGCCGTAGCCGCCGCCGACGCGTTTGGGAAGAGATACGCCGACCATCACAAGGGAAGCATAGTCAGCGTGTACGGCGTCAAGTGCCGCCGGCCGCGGAATCAGCGGACGCGCGCCGCCCGACCACGAGCTTGTGGCTCGGACACCGCGCTGAACGATGCTGGCAAGCGCCGATATGAATGCTCGGTCGGTGTTAAGGGCCGGGCACAGGTACAACTCCGCACCGGCCTTTTCCACCTGTGCTCGGCAACGGATGTCTATTTCCTCAAGCGTTTCCAGGCAGTCGGCTGTGAAACTGATGGGGCAGACCAGAACACGCTTCTCGCCATCGCGAATGAGCTCGTCGACACGCGCAGAGGTGCTCGGCTTAAGCCATTCCACGGGCCCCAATCGACTCTGATAAGCGACGGACATTCTTTCCGAAGGCCACGATAGGCGAGCGGCCACAAGTTCCACCGTACGCCTGATATGGTCCGGATACGGGTCCCCTTGCTCGACGTACGACACGGGAAGACCGTGGGCGGAGAAGACTAGATGGGTGTTTAAGGGCGTTAGGCCGTGCAGGCGGGCGTAGCGCTCCACAACCTTCGCCTGCGCGTGGATGTAGCCGGCGTCGTCGTACCATACGTTCCGCGTCGTGACGTTGATGTGATAGCCTCTGCGCTCAAGACAACGATACAGCACGCGCAGTGCAGTCCTCGTCGTCGTTCCGCTGAAGTGCGGATACATGGGTAACACGACGAGGTCCGTAACGCCCGACTTTGCGATTTCGTCGAGTGTTGAGGCGATCGAGGGACGGCCGTAGCGCATGGCGTAATAAACACGCCACCTGCCACCCAGGGCGTCACCGAGCAACAATGCCTGCTCCGCAGTGATCGAGTCGAGCGGCGAGCCGCGCTCGCTCCAGATGCGCCGGTACATTGCAGCGGATTTTGGCGCACGCAATTGCGCGATCAGCCAGCCAAGCGGGCGGTTCAGCCAACGGAACCCGCGAGGCAGACGGATGACCTCCGGATCGCTGAGGAACTCAGACAAGTACCGCCGAACCGCCGCCGTGTCCGGACTGTCCGGCGTTCCGAGATTAATGAGTAAAACGCCCTGCGCGCACGGCAACGCTGTTGGAGGCGGTTGACACGATCCTTCGCCGGCAGCGCCGGCCGGCTGCGCCCGTGGCGATGCGGCACCCAGCGGGGAAGATGTAGGATTCCCGGCAGTGGGATGCCCCTTCTCATATCTGGCATTGACCCCGACCTCATGAACGGGCGAGGTACGCATGCACGCGCTCTCAGGTTCGCGGGAGACAGATAACTCGCTGCTTGCTCCCGATTTCATCAGAGTCATTGGACTACCGCCTTCTGATTTACTTCGATCGGCCTGTCTCGACGTCCAACGGACGCTCGAAGGTTCCGATATAAGATCCAGTGGCTGCGTGGCCTACTCACATGTACCGAATACGCTGACTCTAAGCTTGTAACACGAGTGAATACGCACAGCGTCGCTGCGTGCGGGGCTGTGCCGGCGGAACCGATACTCGCCCCGCCGTGATGTGGAAGGTCAGACAGGTGGCGCGCGAAGAATGAACAGGGTTAATGCAAGGACCCAGCAATGCGGCCGGGCGTCGTCCAGTAGGTTGTTGCCTGCGAACCGTCGAGCGAGCGTGAGGGGGACCCGGGATACCACATGACGTCTCGTTGGTCGGCTCCGACCACGGACCGAAAGGAACGCCTCCGCCATCGCGGACGTGGTCACTACGACAGCTACACCGTTGGCCACCACTGCGGAATCAAGCGTCGGCACAAGGCAGTCGAAGTGTATTAGGCCGACGGCAAGTACCATTGCTATGAAACGGCGACGATCAACGCGGAACCTGAGGCAGGCCACATCACACGTCTTGAGGGCGAACAGGATCATCGAAGCGGTGAGGAGCATGCAGCCTCCCGCGAGTTCGATCCGCATGCCGCTGGAGATGAATGTGTCCCACGCCTTTATGAAGGCTGGGGTATGTCCGATCCCCATGAGCAGCCAAAAACACCTGCTCATGATCAATGACGCTGATCGGCGCTGATCGGCTGTCATGTCGCCCATAACCCGACTTCCTGCGGTACGCACCAACCGCCTTGTTGGATTCTCCTTCATACCACGAATCACCGACGAGCGCAATAGCGCTCGGTAAAGTATAGGCTCTTTCCGCGGTTCGGCGCCCCCACGGTGGGTGTTTTTTGTGCCCGTGTCCGGCTGCGACGCATGCTCGCTAAAGAGACACCGGTACCGGTAACGTTTTCCGGCTCCAGCCGTCTGGCTTGGCGCCTCAGGTACGTTATTCAAAGCCCTACACCCCCCGGTTTGGGCCGGCCGGGGCGTATCTGCCTTGCCGGACCGACAGTATGATGGCAACGCCCGTGCCAGAGCGCACGATCCGGGGATCGGAGATGTTCGGACGCGCCACGCGACCGTACGCGCGAGGGGGCGAATGCTGGCAGTTGCGGTTGTGCCTCTGGTATGAGCCCCCGCCATCATCAGGCATCTTGCAAGTGCAGCGCAGAATCGCCCGGGCGATCGGCAATCGTCGCGCTCCTCTGACGGCGACACGCGGGCCCCAGGACGCCGCGCGGGGAAGCCCGCTTGCACGCCGAGGCGCGCGTTGACATCGCTGCACTGCCGCTGACAATGGATGTCCGCCGATCCGAGCGTCCTGACGCTTGCGGGGATTGACCTCGTAGCTTGTATACGAACGAATTCGGCGGTACCGGAGTGGGCAGAAGGGTGCGTGGTTTGCCGAACTGCGTCAGGACCACCGGCGAACAGGCTACGCGTGCCGTTGACCGGCGCTGCCGCAGACGAAGTTCGCCGTCGGGCGGCGACGAGGTGGCAGGGCGTTTCAAGCATGGACCGAAGCACCAAACGCGACGGTCGGGGGCGTGAAGATAATGGCGAGAGATCCCGCGCGGCAACGTACTGACAGGAAGGTCAGCGCGGCGTCTGCACGCGCCGGACGCCCGTCGTCGCTGCGACACACGCGCATCATCTACTGCGGCGACTGCCTCGACCAGCTCCGCAAGCTGCCCAACGCCTGCGTCGGTGTGGTCCGCATCCTTACGAAAACGCGCTGCTTTTACCGCCATCGCGACCGGCAACCTATCACTAGTTCTTGCAGAGTAGTGCATTGGCGGGGGTGATATGTCCGTCCGTCGCCTACCGACGTTCGTCCAGGAGCACTATGAGGTCCACGAGTGGAAGAACGCCTTGGCCATCTTGCAGAGAGACTTTCCCGGCGAGTGGGCAGAGATGACCGGAGTCCTGAGTGGGGTTCGGGTCCGGCGGTCGCACGTCATGGCCGGCGGTGGAGGTCGCTCGAAGATCACGCAATCTATTGACAGCGCCTTCTACTCGTGCGGGTGGAAGGAGAAGAAGTGGGAGACGAAGATCGTTGTGGACAACGCGACGACAGAGAGTCCCACCCACAAGGTTGACTGCTACAAGAACCGTGTCGCAGTCGAGATCGAATGGAGCAACAAAGATCCGTTCTTCGACCGCGATCTGAACAACTTCCGCCTTCTGTTCGACCTGGGGCTATCAGCGTAGGCGTGATCATAACAAAGTGCGACGATTTCAGGCCGGTCTTCGAGGGGCTCGGCCGGAGAATCTGGCAGAAGTACGGGACGTCAACGACGTGGATGTCGAAGCTGATTCCGCGAATCGAAGGCGGCGGTGGTGGTGGTGGCTGTCCGATCTTGGTGTTCGGCATGAGGAGTACGCTCTATGTCGAGGACTCTTAAACTGCCGGAACGAAGTGCGGCCGAAGATCTCCGTTTCAAGGTGTCGGGTCAGTTCGCCACGATTCTGGCCGATCCGCCCTGGCAGTTTCAGAACCGTACGGGCAAGATGGCTCCGGAGCACAAGCGATTGCTCCGGTACCCTACGATGCAGCTGGAGGAGGTTGCTGAATTGCCCGTCCGCGAGCTGGCCGCCGCCCGAAGCCACCTGTACCTCTGGGTGCCGAACGCCCTTCTTGCCGAGGGACTCGAGGTCGTACGGCGATGGGGGTTCACCTACAAGACGAATCTGGTCTGGTACAAGGTGCGCAAAGACGGCGGTCCTGACGGCCGCGGTGTCGGGTTCTACTTCCGCAATGTTACCGAACTGGTCCTTGTCGGTGTTCGAGGCAGCATGAGGACTCTTAAGGCCGGCCGAACGCAGGTGAACCTGCTTGCGACGCGGAAGCGGGAGCACTCCCGGAAGCCCGACGAAGTCTACGGAATCATCGAGGCTTGTTCGCCCGGTCCCTATCTGGAGCTCTTCGCTCGGTTTCCGCGGAAGGGGTGGACGCAGTGGGGCAATGAGGATGTAGAGGCGAAGGGGACGCTCGGGGTCGCCGTGCGAAACGGCCACGCTGGTGGGCAATTGCGCCTGTTCAAGGCGCCACGCAACTACTCGGCCGGCCGAGGCGCGCGTTGACATCGCTGCACTGCCGCTGACAATGGATGTCCGCCGATCCGAGCGTCCTGACGCTTCCGGGCATTGATTTCCGTACCCCGTACACGGTATACGACCGATTATGACGGCGCCGCAACAAGGAGAACGGTGCGTCGCATGCCGCACCGGGTCGGCACCACCGGCGAGCAGGCTACGCCTGGCGTCGCCTGGCGCCCCCTGCGGACGAAGTTCGCCGTCGGGCGGCGACGAGGTCGTGCGGTATCTCAAGTGTGGAGCGAAACGGCAAGCGCGACGATTGGGGCGCAGCGACATCGGTGGCGGCTGCCACCCCATACCGCGCAGCTTCCCGCTCAACCGGCCGTGTCCGGCAGAACCATGAGACAATCACCCGACACGACTGATGATATGTCGTCGTTCCTTCCCGCTGCATGTCGGAACCTGGTGGACCCCCAGCGTGACCTGCCCCGCATCGCGCGCGATCAGGATCTAATGGCGCAGATCGAGGCGGCTGTCCAGTCGGTTCCTACCAGGCATGATCTTCATCTGGGCGATGCCAGGCGGCTGGACCGTCTGATGCCAGAGTCTGTGCATCTCGTTGTCACTTCCCCGCCCTACTGGACGCTCAAGAAGTACCGTGAGACTCCGGGCCAACTCGGCCACATAGCGGATTACGACGCTTTCCTCGCCGAACTCGACCAGGTGTGGCGACATTGCCACGAAGCGCTTGTCCCCGGCGGGAGGCTGATCTGCGTGGTGGGCGACGTTTGCCTTTCCCGGCGCAAGAACAACGGCCGCCACACCGTCGTCCCCTTGCACGCTTCGATTCAAGAGCATTGCCGCAGCATTGGGTTCGACAACCTCGCCCCGATCATCTGGCACAAGATCGCCAACGCCGTCTACGAGGTCGAAGGCGCCGGCGGGTTCCTGGGCAAGCCGTATGAGCCCAACGCAGTCATCAAGAACGACGTCGAGTTCATCCTCATGCTGCGCAAGCCCGGCGGGTATCGCAAGCCGTCACTGCCGACGAGAATCCTCAGCCTGATCTCGGCCGAGAACCATCAGAAGTGGTTCCAGCAAATATGGACCGGCCTGACAGGCGCGTCGACTAAGCACCACCCCGCACCCTACCCCGTCGAGTTGGCCCACCGGCTGGTTCGGATGTTCAGCTTCGTCGGAGACACCGTTCTTGATCCGTTCATGGGTACGGGTACGACGACGCTGGCGGCATCCAAGTCCGGCCGCAATAGCATCGGCGTCGAGATCGACGCTGCGTACTTCAAGGCTGCGCGGAGCCGCGTCAAGTCGGAAGCCGTCGACATGTTCAGCAAAACCGAGATCAACGTGAT
>JBHHXS010000066.1:0-13783 GCA_046757145.1 Phycisphaerae bacterium
CAACTGTTTGGCTCGACCCGTCACCACGAGCGACGCTGCATCGGTCGCAAGGCCGCCTCGCCGAGTCTGGTGCTGCGCGGCTCCGTTCGCATCGTCGCCGGCCTGGGCACACGCCACCGTCGCTTCCAGGGCAAGGAGCTTGCTCCCGGAAGCCTTGAGACCTGGCAAACCCTCCGTGCCGGCCTGGAAACACGCCGCCACACCCGCACGCTACGTCAGCGCTTTCGTCGCGATCCGGAGGCGTATCTCCGCCAACTTGAAGCACTCTTGCTCAAGCGAACTTTGCCGCCCTAGTTTTTTTAAGCGTCAGACCCAGCACACGCAGGGCCCGATCCAGCGCAGCGATGCTGATGCTCAGCCCCATGCCCGGCCGGATCTCCTTCAACGTGGCGTCCTGATGCCCGCGCACCCAGCTCTTGAGCTTCTTCATCTGCCAGTCGTCAAGCGCACGTTTTCGACCCGCATTCTGGGGCAGCGGTGCGATCGAACCGCTCTCCCGACGACGCTGGAGCAAACGCCTGATCCAGGCCGTGCTTACCCCAACCCGCTTAGCAATCTGCTCCCGAGACCCTTCCCGCGCGTCGCACGCCCCCACTACCCGCTTCCGCAAATCCATCGAATACGGCCTCATGCCTTGGTCCTCCCGCCATCCTGGCAGGAATACCATCGGCAAAAACGCTACATAAAATCGAGAACTGCTCTAGCTGGATGGCGTGGGCGGTGCGGAGCTCAGGAGTCCGGAGGGACCTGTCGAGGCGCGCTTCGTACGCCGCAGAGCGAGAATGAACTCCACCTCGCCGGCGGTCTGCCCGGTCTTGTCGGCAATCCGCTGGGGGCTGAGGCCGGCGTCAGCCAGGCGATAGACGGCGGCGTGCCGGACTTCCGGATCGTCCCGGCCTGGAGTAGTGCTTTGTGACGATGTCTCCCGCTTCGAGGACGGACGTGGGCTTGGTCCGTCGCCTACGGTGATATCGAGACGAGGTTCCCCCTTCAGGTCGCGGACCAGGCGCGAGAGCCTGTCGATCCGATCGTCGGCATCGCGGATGATCGCCTCAAGCTTGGCGCATCTGGTGTCGATTCGACCGTGAATCTGCCGGGCAAGTTGATCCAGTTCGAGCATAACCCGCTCTACATCGTGTCTGGCCTCGGTATTCTCGGTCAGCTCAGCGTATACCCCGCGGGCCGATGTGGAAGGTGGAGTTCTCGACCTCGCGACGCGGCGAAAAGTGGAGCGCAGGACGATCCCGAGGCCGAGGACTCCACCCGCGAGCAAAAGCAGCCGGGACGCGCCGAACCCCTCCTCACCCGCACCCAGCATCGCGTTCGCAAGAAGTACCGCAGCGATATGACTTACAACAAGGGTCATGTCAGGTCCGGCATAAGCAGCAAACCACCCGTCAAGCCGCCAACCCGATCGGCTCCAAGGCTACCTGACGCGCATTTGACACAGCGCGGGTGAACGTGCTTTGATTGCGCCATCTGGTCGGCTCTTCACCACGAAGGCCCTGTGCAGTGTCAGCCTTGCGCTCAAGTTCGCCCCATCATGTCGGCCCATGCTCGGCTGGCGGAGGCGATTACGTCGCGCAGTGCTGCACCGGTTTCCCGGGCCGCCCGCCGACAATCTTCGTACTCCGGGGCGACCGTCACCACGCCCGCCCTTTCCCCGATCTTGACACGAATCTCACCGTACGGTGTCGCCACCATTTCGTGCTTCCGCACCATCTTCGACCTCTGGGCGGTGTATCGTCGCACACCGAAGGTGGTCGTCTCCGCGAACAGAAGCGTCTCGATCTCATTCACGTGGTCCTGCCTGCATAGTACGGTCAGCAGGATGCCGGTACGTGACTTCTTCATGTGTATCGGCACGGCAAAGGCATCGAGTGCACCGGCCTCCAGCACGCGGTCGATGCAATAGCCCACAATCTCACCGGAAGCGTCGTCGATATTCGTCTCAAGCACGCAAATCTGGTCCGTTTCCCCGTCGGCGGCGCCTCTCCCGATGATAACTCGCAGAAGATTGGGAAGACGCTGTCCCGTCCTCGCCCCGGCACCGTACCCAATTGCATCCATGGTCATGGCCGGCAGTGGGCCGAAGCCGGCGGCGAGAGTGGTCAACAACGCGGCACCGGTCGGCGTGGTGAGCTCGCCGACCTCGTCGCATGACCCGACTGGCACACCCTTCAGGAGCTCCGCGGTGGCGGGCGCAGGTACCGGCAGCGTACCGTGGGCACATTCGACTGTCCCCGAACCCACCGGAACAGGCGAGCACGACACACGCTGTACATCCAGGAGATCGAGAGCGATCACCGCGGCAGCGACGTCGACGATGGCGTCAACCGCTCCGACTTCGTGGAAGTGGACCTGCTCGATCGTCGTGCCGTGAACTGCCGCCTCCGCCTTCGCAAGTCGCTCGAAGACGCGCATCACCTTGCTTTTGCTCGAGGCCGCCAGCGACGAAGCTTCAACGATGCAACCGATGTCGCGCAACCGACGCCGTGGCTGTTCACACTTCTCATCGAGCTTCACACAGAACCGTGTAGCAGCGAAGCCCTGCCTGTTGACCTTCTCGACCGAGACCGCGTATCCCTTGACGCCGAGCATGTCCAGCGCCTGCCGCACCGCACCCGCGTCCGCGCTGGCATCGAGCAGCGAAGCGACAATCATGTCACCCGAGGCGCCACAGAAGCAGTCGAAATGTGCAAGTTTCATACTCTGTGCGTCACAGTCCAACAATGCTATAGCCTGCGTCGACGAAGATGTTCTCCCCGGTGACCCCGCTAGCTAGATCACTGGTGAGGTATACGGCTGTCTTACCCACGTCGTTGCCGTCGATGTTCCTGCGAAGCGGTGCCTTGCGGGATACCCAGTCGAAGATCTCGTCGATTCCGCCTACGGCCATCGAGGATAATGTCCGCAGCGGACCTGCGCTGACGGAGTTGACACGTATCCCATGTGCGCCCAGCTCCGTCGCCAGATAGCGCGTGCAGGCCTCCAGGGCTGCCTTGGCTACCCCCATCACGTTGTATCCCGGAATCGCTTTCTCACTGCCATAGTACGTCATTGAGAGGATGGACCCGCCGCGGGGCATGATGGTGCGCATACGGCGGGCGATTGCCACCAGTGAGTACGCCGAGACGTCCAACGCCCGGGCGAACGCGTCCCGTGGGGTATCGATGAATCGCCCCGGTTTCAAGTACTCCCTGTCCGCATAGGCTATCGAATGAACGACGAAGTCGATTGAATCACAGCGCTTCTCGGTCGCCGCGAGTACCGCGTCGATGTCCTCGTCCTTCGAGGCGTCGCATGGCATGAGCCAGGGATCAGCGATGCCTATCCCCTCCAAGGCCTTACGCGTCCGCCGCTCGTTCTTCTCACCCGGCAGGTGCGGGAAGCCGCAGGCGGCGCCCTCCTCCAAGAAGCTCTTGGCGATGTGACAAGCGATGCTCCGGTCGTTGGCAATGCCGAAGATCAGCCCCTTTCGGTTGTCAAGCAGTCCCATCCGCTGTTCCTTTTCGGGTTACCAGCGCCCTTTCCGCCCACACAGACTGTTATTCTCGCGTGCGTGGCTTGGAGTTGCAAGGTGCGGCTACAGTGGTTCGCAGCCGCCCGTAGCGGGCATCCCTCCTGTCCAAGTGGAAGGGGGAACCAGGGGCGTAGCGCGACACACCTGAACAACACGCGCCATAGTCTGAGCGGCATGTCTGACGGTGCTGTGGCATTTGCGTTGTGACGATCGCCCAGCCCCAGGCGGTCCCACCAAGCCACCGAGCAACACGGTCACGCATCTCGACGAGCACAGGGAGCAAGGACTTTCGCGAGCCGGTCGCGGATCAAGCTCATGACGGCTCAGTGCTGTCCGCCTTTACGGCAAGATGGCCGAACCGTCGTTCTCGCCGGGCATACTCGCGTATGGCTTCGTTAAGATGCTGCTCTCCAAACTCCGGCCAGAGCCTGTCGCAGATGTAGAGTTCGGCGTAACTGATCTGCCACAACAGGAAGTTGCTGATGCGCCGTTCGTTGGCCGTGCGGATGAGCAAATCAGGGTCGGCCAGCCCCGCAGTGTACAGAGAATCGCACACGACTTGCTCGTCGATCTCGTGAGGCGCAAGCGTTCCCGCTGCGACTCGCCCCGCAATAGCGCGTATAGCATCGATAAGCTCGTTGCGTGATCCGTAATTCAGCGCCAGGCAGAGCCTCAAACCGGTGTTGGTTCGGCTCATGGATACCGTCTCATCCATTTGGGCGAGCACCCGGCTGGGCAGGCCCTCTCTGCGACCGAGGTGAAGAAAACGCACGTTGTTGTCCATGATAGTGCTACGCTCGGCTATCAAATAGCGCACGTAGAGATCCATGAGGAAGTCGACCTCTTCCTTGGGCCTTTTCCAGTTCTCCGTGCTGAAGCTGTAAAGCGTGAGGGTCTCGATCCCCAGTCGAGCACAATGCGTAACCACGCGACGGACGTTCCTGGCACCTCGCTCGTGCCCGCGGATGCGCGGCCAGCCCCGTTGTTTAGCCCACCGCCCGTTGCCATCCATTATGATCGCTACGTGCCGCGGAAGCTCAGCCCGCGTCAGGCCAAGAGTCGCGTTAGGATCCAGGGGCGAGTCACTCATTGTGCTCTTGAAGCGGTTGCGGCCTCACTAACGTCGACGGCATCGCCCTGCACGCCGCGCAGCACCGTCTCGCTGCGTTCGGGGCCCACGCCGATGATCGAGACCGGAATTCCAACGAGCGTTTCGATCCGCTCGATGTAGTTCCGTGCCTGCTCAGGCAGGTCCTCGTAGCGCCTTACCGAACCCAAGGCCTCGTTCCAGCCTGATTGGGTTTCGATCACCGGCTCTATGCGCTCGTGCGACTCCGCGCACGCCGGCGGCGTTGTGATCGTCCGCCCGTCGCGCTTATATGCCACACATATCCCGATCCGTTCCAACCCGCTGAGGGTGTCGAGGTGCATAAGGGCCATCTCTGTTGCTCCGCTGACGCGGGCGGTGTAGCGGCACGCGACTGCATCGAACCAGCCGCAGCGGCGGGGTCGCCCGGTGGTGGTGCCGTACTCGTGACCGGCCTCACGAATGCGATCGCCGACGGCGTCGCGCAGCTCGCTGACGAACGGGCCTGAGCCGACGCGGGTAGCATACGCCTTGGTCGTTCCAATCATCCTCGGCACGTACGACAACGGAACTCCGGCACCGGCTCCGATGCCGTGCGGTCCCGTGCTGCTCGAAGTGACAAACGGATACGTCCCGTGATCGATATCCAGGAGAATTCCGTTGGCACCCTCGAACAGTATAGGCCGTCCGTCGGATATGGCATCGTGCAGATACTTCGTCGTGTCGCAGACATACGCCCCCAGGCGCTTCTTCGCAAGGGCGAGGTCAGCCACGACCGGCTCGGGGGCCAGGTTCTCGTCCGAGCCGTACATCGCCGTAAGCATCGCCTTGCGCCCCGCGACGATGCGTGCGACATGCGTCGGCAGATCCTTCATGTAGACGAGGTCCGCGAATCGCACGGCGGTGTTGCGCTTCATCTTGTCCGCGTAACACGGGCCGATGCCTCGCGCCGTGGTGCCGATACGCGTCGCTTCGTTAGCGGCTTTCTCGCTCAGTTGATCGTCCAGCTTGTGATAGACAAGCACGAGATGGGCGCGATCAGAGATCTTAAGCCTGTCTGATACATCGATGCCGCGGCTGGCAAGCGCGTCAATCTCTTCGATGAGCTTGATTGGATCAACGACAACGCCGGGGCCTATTACTCCGACGGTGTTCTCGCGGAGCACACCGATCGGCAGAAGGTGCAGCGCGAACTTATCACCTGCGACGCAGACGGTATGGCCGGCGTTGGCCCCCCCGTTATACCTGACAACCACGTCAAACGCGGGGCATAGCAGGTCCACAACCTTGCCTTTGCCTTCGTCTCCCCAACTCAGGCCGTAAACGCACGTGTGTTGCCGGCTCATGTTGCCCATGCTCGCAGTCCCTTGCCTCGCTCCACGCCCGAAGGGGGCGCAAAAAAAGGGTCGGGAATCAGCCCCAACCCTTTGGCACATCCTGCCGGGCAGACTACGTGGACCCACTGGTTGTGTCAAGCGTCCCCTTTTGATACACGAATGGGCGCTTATAATAATATTCGCTCGATTTACACTAAACCCTGCTGAAATTAGTTGACAAAAGCTCGCAGTTAGAATAAACCGTGGACACATAATGGTCGGCCATGTTGGACGTCCGATATCGTGGCATACCCGGAGTAGGGGCCTATGGAACACAACGACCTGCGAAACTTTCTGGCTATTCCTTACGACGAGCTTGAGGAAATGAACCTGGAGGCCAAACGCGAACGTCTGGAGGGCGCAGATCCCGGCGCTGTGGAGGAGGCCCGCCGCAAGTACCTCACTGATGAGAAGCGTATCAAGGCAGTGACCATCTGCTTCTCGGATCTTGAGGGCCGGTTTCACATGCTTGATTACGATAAGAAGTTTCTGCTGAAATCTGCAGACAACCTTACGTTCGACGGTTCTTCGATACGGGGCTTTTCGGGAATACACGACTCGGACCTGAAGTTGGAGGTGGACTGGCCGGCGTTCTACTGGCTTCCGGCGGACGTCTTCGGTCCTGGCAAGGTGATAGCGTTCGGAGAAGTCCGCGATAGGGATTCGTCACCATATATGACCGATTTTCGCTCGCGCCTGCGCCTGCACTGCGAGCAACTGCGCCGCAACGAGGACTTGACCATGCATGTGGCGCCGGAAATCGAGGGGTTCCTGTTCAAGGGTACCGACGCTGAGCGCCACTACTACGAAACCGGCAAGTTCGAGTTCATATCCGCCGGCGGGTACTACCATTCGCTGCCCCATGATGCGCTGCGCCAGTTCATCGATCGTGCCGCGGAGGCTCAGCGTGCCCTGGGGCTCTCCAATGAAAAGGACCATCCGGAGGTCGCTCCCTCGCAGTTTGAGATGAACTTCGCCTTCTCGGAGGCGGTGGTGGCTGCGGACCAGATTCAGTTATACAAGCTGATCTGCCGACAGGTTGCGAGGAACGCGGGTATGACGGTTTCCTTCCTTCCCAAGCCGGTTGCGGGCGTCAACGGCAACGGCATGCACTGCAACATCTCATTGAATCGCAAGGGTAGGAACGTGTTCTTTGATCCCAAGGGGCGCGATGGAGTGTCGGAGGAGGCGTGGGACTTCGTCGACCGGATACTCAACAATGCCGTGGACATTTGTCTCGTGCTCAACTCGAGCGTCAATTCATACCGGCGACTCGATCCTGCGTTTGAGGCCCCTAATCAGATCAAGGCATCGGCAACCAACCGTGCGGCGATGGTGCGGCTTCCCCTGTGCAACGAGCGGTCCGCACGAATCGAGTTTCGTTCATGCTCTCCCGACGCCAACCCCTATCTTTTGCTTTACACGTTGCTGCGCACGGGGCTCGAGGGAGATCGCTCCGACCCGGCGGACGCCGAAGGGAAACGCTCCCGCACGCGCTTCCTTCCGGATAATATCCACGACGCCATTCGACTGTTCAAGGCCAGTCGCTTGGCCGTTAACATCCTCGGCGAGCAGAACCACGCCAAGTATATTGAGTTGAAACAGATGGCCGCAGATCGCTGCCCCAAAGCCCTCGGCACCCGCGTGAAGAGAAGTGAAGTCATCTTCCACCACGAAGTGACGAACCAGCTCTTGTGGAGCATGTTCTAATAGCAATAGAGGAAGAGTGTTTCGCGGCGGCAGCCGAGCAGCCGAGACCTCTGTCATTGCGGTTGCTGAGGCCCGATAGTCGGCTGAAAGGGGTTCGGGCTGTTACAGCACCTTAAACGCAAAGAGCGGCGTCAGCTCGGGCAGGTCGTGTAAGTTCCACACCTGGTCGAGGATCCTGGCAGCCTCGGGGTCGCTGATGACCCCGTCAGCCATACGCTTGAACTTCGCGATGACTTCGTCGTCGGTCATGGGATTCTCCGCATGGCCTCGAGGAAAATCGACGCGCTTGTTGATCTTCGTACCATCCGTGCAGGTGATGGTGACATCGTTGGGGATGCCTCTCGGATAGCCTTCGTTGAGCTTGGGGTCTTCGACGATCGTGGTTTTGTCGATCAGATCAAGCAGCAGAGGGTCGGTGAGTCGGTCTTCGTTGAATGTTGCGAGGGTGACATCACCGTCGAGCAGTGCGGCGGCGCAGCAGTAGAACATCGAGTGATCGGCCGTCTCACGCGAGGTGGGGCGCAGCTTCTCCGGCTCCGAGCCGATGATGCTCACTGCGGCCTCGAAGCTGGCGATGTGGATCGTGTCTATGTCCTTACCCTGGACTCGCGGGCGAAGCTGCAAGACGGCGTCGATGGCTGATTGGGAGTGGTACTCTGCCGGCCAGAACTTGATGTAGGTCTTGTCAATCATAAAGTCGCCGCTGCCGCCGAGCACGACTTCTGCGGCTGTGCGTATGCTTAGCTGCCGCATTAACCCCTTGGGACCTTCGAAGATTTCGTGCGGGCCGGTCATGCCGCGGCGGGCGAGGTCGGCGGCGAATATGCCGTTTCGACCAGCGTTGGCAAAGGCGCAGGCCTTCCAGTCGGAGATCTGCCCCGTGCGCGTCTGGCGCGTGGTGATATTGCACACCCCGGCCAACCCCAGGGCATGCTCGAGCTGGTCCTCGGTAAGATCCCATAGTTTCCCCGCCAAAAGCGCGGTCGATAGGGCCCCGTAGGTCACGTGGTCCCATCCTCCTGCGCGCAGGCTGGCTGCATCGCACAGTCGGCACTGAATCTCGTAGCCGATCACAGTCGCGAGAACCAGATCCTTTCCCGTCTTGCGTGCTGCTTGCGTGACCGCGACCGCCGCCGGGATATTGTCGGATGGATGCGCGGGCTCGAGACTCAGATAGGTGTCATTGTAGTCGAGGTAGCGTACCATAGTTCCGTTGGCGAACGCGGCCAGGTCCGGCGTAGTGTAATGCCGTGAGCCCCACACCGTGGCTGAGGGCGGCGGATCGTTGACGGCTTTGGCCTTCGCTCTTGCGATCTTCGCAGGAGCCGAATGATAGGCACCCAGGCTCGTCGCGATGGAGTCGATTATTCGACGTTTAACCTCATGAACGGTTTTTTCGGGAAGATCCTCGTATTTCAGATCTCGCACCCACTTCGCCATTCGGCGCGCAATCGTCATTGTGTGCTGCCTCCTGCGCTAATACATTTCTTGAGCCAACGATCCTCAAAGGCCGCACCGCGGTCCTGGTCGCAGGTCGGGCCGCAGGCTCGCGACTGGGCGATAGAGGACTTGAACCTCTGACCTCCTCCTTGTAAGGGAGGCGCTCTAGCCGTCTGAGCTAATCGCCCGGTTGTCGGCTTCTATTGCAATGCAGTAAGTTGTCCCCGTCAACAGACAGGCGTCGCCCTCCCGGACCTGAGGGTCATGAAGCAGCTAGACAGCATCGCGGGCGTCGGTCCCGGCCGAGGTATTCACCTTGGCGCCGCCGTGCCCGTTCACGCCAAGGGCAGATCACGTTTCTGGGCGCAGCGTGAGTGGTGAATAAGCGCTGCACCCCCAGCCAACGGGTGCGCGACAGTGCAGGCGGCGTCGCCCAGAGTCGCCTGGCGATGGCGGTCTGGGATCCGAGCCCCAAGCGCCGGCGCGGGGTACGTGCGAGAGCACTCAACCACGTGGATTCGGAACGACTTGGGCTCGTAGGCGTCATGATGATGTACCCGTCGCTCGCGCTCCGGGCTCGGATCGTGCCCCGCCGATTCTGTCACGGAGCCCCAGCCAACGGGTGCCGTGGAACCGTGAACGCGTCTCAAGCGTCAGTTTCCACGTCGGTGATTTCGACAGCCTCCAGCAGTAGCTCGGCGATGTCGAGCTGGGGCAGGTCCTCGCGCTCCTTCTCGGCGAGGCCGTCGGTAAGCATGCGCATGCAGAACGGGCAGGCACTGCTTATCGCGTCCGGGGCGGTGTCGAGCAACTGAGTGGTCCTCAGGGCGTTTACGCGTTGTTTGCCGGGCTCCTCCTCCTTGAACATCTGCGCCCCACCGGCTCCACAGCACAAGCCTCTATCGCGCGTCTGTTCGGGCTCGATGAGGTCCAGGCCCGGAATGCTCTTGAGCACGTTGCGCGGAGCGTCGTACACCTCGTTGTACCGGCCAAGGTAGCAAGAATCGTGGAACGCGACCTTCTTTTCGACGCGCTTCGTGGGCTTGAGCTTGCCCTGTGCGATGAGCTCAGCAAGGAACGTCGTGTGGTGGATTACCTTATAATTGCCACCGAAATCGGGGTATTCGTTGGCCAACGTGTTGAAGCAATGCGGGCAGGTGGTGACGATCCTCTTCTTGTCCACGCCATACCCATTGAGCACTTCTATGTTGGCTCTCGCTAACGTTTGGAAGAGGTATTCGTTTCCCGCACGGCGGGCTACGTCGCCCGTGCATTGCTCCTGCGTTCCTAGCACGGCAAAGTCCACGCCCGCCTGCTGCATCAATCTGACGGTGGCGCGAGTCACCTTCTTAGCCCTCTCGTCGTACGCCGGTGCACAGCCAACCCAAAAGAGCACTTCCGCATCGGGGTGCTCGGCCATGGTCCTGACGTCCAATCCCTCGGCCCACTTGGTACGGTCGTCTGCCGGGAACGCCCACGGGTTGGCTGACGATTCCAGTCCGCGAAAGGCGGCCTGCAGCTCGTTGGGGAACTCCCCCCGCTCCTGCACGAGAGAGCGGCGCATGTCCACGATCTTGTCGACGTATGTGATGAACACGGGGCACTCCGTCTCGCACGCCCGGCAACTGGTGCACGCCCAGAGCACCTCCCGGTCGATAATGCCCTCGACCAAGTCCCGGTGATGTTCCGGCGTATCACCGTCTACGCTGATGTCCGCACCCGTTTTCGCCGCGACCAACTTGGTCTCGTGCTTGTACAGGAAGTCGCGCAGGTCCAACGTGAATTGCTTTGGTGAGAGCTTCTTACCGGTCTTCGTCGCAGGGCAGTGGTCGCTGCAACGGCCACACTCCGTACAAGTATAGAAATCGAGAATGGACTTCCAACTGAATTGATCGATCCGTTTCGTTCCCAGCGTCTCCTCGCGCTCGAGCATTCCCTCGATATCGACGAGCGGCGGAAGTCTCCCGGGGGGATCCAAGCTCTGGGCGTAGACGTTGGGGATCGCGGTGATGACGTGGAAGTGCTTCGAGTAAGGCAGCAGGTTCAGGAAGACCAATACCAGGATGGTGTGCGTCCAGAACCCTAGGTGCTTAAGGGTGGTCAGGGCCTGTTCCGGCAATCCTCGCAGCATCATCGCAGCGAGCGAGCCCGCAGGCTCGTAAGGGATCAAAGAGTGCTCCCCGTGACGCGCCATAGCTGCTCCGTCATAGAGGACATCCGCCACCATCATGACGAGGATGATGCCCAGGATGACCAGGCCTTCGATGCTTAACGTCATGCGCTCCAGTCGACTCACGACGCGGTAGTAGACGAACACCAGCGTCCCAAGAATCACCAGGACGACAAACAGGTCCTTGAGCAACGAGTAGACTCTCCCGAGGACATCCTCCTTGCCGAAGATCCAGAAGTCGAAGGGCTCATAGAACCCGCGTCCCCATAAGATCAACGTGCGCAGCAGCAGTACCAGGAAGCCCACGAAGACGAGCATGTGTGCGGCGCCGGCCAACTTGTAGCGACGCATACACAGCTGGGCAAAGGCATATTTCAACGTGAGACGAAGTCTCTTTCCCGGCTGGTCGGAGCGGCCCTCCGCCCGCCCAATCATCATCAGCCTCCAACGCCTGCGCGCTGAGTAGGCGAACACCCCCCACCCCGTGAGCAGCAATAGAGTCATCAACATAGGATTCATCGGCGTTGCTCGAGGCGCAATGTCCACTCCCGCGAGCGTAACGCGCTCGCCGGCGAGTCCGGTTACGGAGGCATGGTCGTCAACCACGTCCCCCCGCGCCGGGTAGACGGCCTCCATGTCATGTTGCGCGTTCCTTTATAGTCGTCCCGAGCACCTCTCGCGTAACGGCGCGCTCGTTCTCGCCTGTCCAACGAAAGCTACTGTGCCAGCCGTCGGAACTCTTTCGTGAGCAGCGGCACCATGGTGAACAGATCCGCTACGCAGCCGTATGTCGCAACTCCGAAAATCGGCGCCTCCTTCTTGGTGTTGATTGCGACGATCACTTTACTGCCTCGCATGCCCGCAAGGTGTTGAATCGCCCCATCGATGCCGCAGGCGATATACAGCCTTGGGGTCACGACCTTTCCGGTGAGACCGACCTGGCGCGAGTGCGGCTGGTAACCGGCGTCGCATGCCGCTCGTGACGCCCCTACGGCACCGTCCAGCAGCTCAGCCAGCTCGATGAGTATCTTGAAGTTCTCCTCCGACTTCAGCGCGCGCCCCCCGGACACTATGATGTCCGCTTCGGTAACGTCCTTGATGCCGGAAGTGGTGGATACGATCTCTTTGATCTTCGTCCGCTGATCGCCTTCCGTAAGTGTTAGCGCAACACTGCACGTGTCGGCGACGGCGCCCGCCTTCGCCTCCCTCGCGGGGTACACGTTCGAGCGCACAGTGGCCACCTGAAGTCGACCGCCGGCCAGCCGGAACTTCGCACTGAACTTGCCGGCGTACATCGGTTTCTCAACTACGAGATCATCACCGTCACAGCAGAGGTCCGTGGCGTCGATCGCCAGTGCACCGCGTCTGCGTGCAGCCACGCGGGACGCCAGGTCACGCCCCATGGCCGTCGTGGGAAACAGGAGAGTTCGAGGATCGGCGATGCTGACAACTGCATCGACCGCCTTCGTATACGGGCCGACACGGTACATCGCCAACTCGGGATCATCGACGGTGTAGACTTTTGCGGCTCCCCGGGTGGCAATTCTCTCGGCGAGGCTGCCCGCCCCGTGACCGACGACACAGGCTTCAACCTGTCCGCCCGACGCACCCGCAAGTTCGTTGGCGATCGTGAGAAGCTGAAAGGAAGCGGGCAAGATAGAGCCATCACGCTGTTCTGTGAAAACTAGAATGTTCTTGTTCATGTCTAAACTACCTTCGCCTCCTCTCTTAGCAGCCGCACCAGTTCCTTGGCCATCACATCAGGATCTCCCTCTACGAATTCACATGCCTTCCGCGGCGGCGGTGCCGCGATCGACAAGAAGCTCAGACTGTCTCTTAACTCCTCGTCACAGGCGAGGTCGGATGAGCTGAGCACGGTCACGGGTTTCTTCTTGGCCTTCATGAGGTTAGGCAGGGAGGGGTATCGCGGCTCCACCATCCCTTTCTCAATCGTCAACAGCGCTGGCAAGCTGCATTCCACCACCTCCTCAGCGCCCTCGATCCGGCGGCGGGCGACGAAGCTCTTGCCGTCCTCGGATATGTCCAGACTCTGCAAGGCCGCAACGTGCGGTATGTCGAGGAACTCAGCCAGAGCCGGGCCGAACGCCCCGGCGTCCAGGTCAATGTTGTATTTGCCGCAGAGAATCAGGTCGAACCCGGTAGCGTCCTTCTCGATCGCCTGCGAAACCACGTGGGCTGCGAACAGCTCATTTTTGGATTCAAACTGCGGGTCGTTGATGTGGAGGCCGGAATCGGCTCCCATGGCCACGGCGACTCTGAGCGCCTCGGAGGCTTTGTTGGGCCCCAGCGTAAGCGCGACCAGCTCCGCGACGTCCTGCCGCTTCTCGCGAATCTGGATGCCCAACTCGACCCCGAACTCATCGAAGGGGTCGAGCACCAGCTTCAAGCCGGCCAGCTCTATGTCGCTCCCGTCGGGCTTGATTTTGATGCCCACATTGGAGTCGGGGACCTGTTTG
>JBHHXS010000067.1:0-13773 GCA_046757145.1 Phycisphaerae bacterium
CGCCCCCCTCCGGGGGGCTTCCCAAAGCCACCCGCTCTGCGGGTGGTTGATTACTTGGTAAATGTCACGCGGGTGCGTCGCAAGCGGCGCCTTCGAGTTCTCAGCGGGGGCATGGCGGAGGCCTGTGCCGCTCGGTGCAGACCGGGGCTGCGACACCCCGGAACCGGACCGGAATGCAAGGATATTATAAGGAGAATCTTTCCGGCGAGAGGCTGCGGCAATGCTATGAGATCGCACCCGCGCGCGTCAGGCAGTACCTCGACGCGGAAATCGAGCATGTGGCTTGCCGAATACGACCGTCGGACATGGTTCTGGAGCTGGGATGCGGCTACGGCCGAGTCGTCAAGCGGCTGGCGGGCGCATCGGGAAGCGTCGTAGGGATCGACACGTCTTTGAGTAGTCTGCAACTCGCCCACGAACTGCTCGGCAGCGAATCAAACACTCGGCTGCTTGCGATGGACGCCGTGGCACTTGGGTTCAAAGACCGGTCGTTCGACGTTGTGCTGTGCATACAGAACGGGTTGTCGGCCTTCAAGGTCGATCAACGGGTACTGATTGGCGAGTGCATACGCGTAACGCGTCGAGGAGGCATCGTGCTGCTCTCCTCCTATGCTGAACGATTCTGGTGCCACCGCCTGGAATGGTTCCAGCTCCAATCCGACAAGGGTCTGCTAGGCCCGATCGATCACGCTCGTACAGGTGACGGCGTCATTAGATGCAAGGACGGGTTCAGCGCGTCCACGATCACTCCGAACGACTTCGCATCGCTGACGGCGGGATTCGACGTCGAGGCGAGGATCGAAGAAGTGGATGGGTCCAGCCTGTTCTGCGAGATTTCCGTCTGATGGTTTTTCTGTCGGCGATCTGCCACCTGCGTGGCGGTCACGCGTATCGCTGCGACGGACACCGGCGCGCTGAAGAACAATAGAGACACCGGGGAACCTTGGGTTCCCCGGTGTCTCCCGGAGGGGGAAAGAAGCACCGTGACACGCAGGTCGCGATGTCGTGAGAGCAGAACCAGCGTCTATTTCCGCTCTGCCTCGAGTGCATAATCGGACCATTTGGCCCTTCGCACAATAGGGTCTTTCCCCCAATTTGTCGCCTGCGCATCCCGGGGGCGCCTCACGAGCGTGTGGGGCATGCGCAACGTGCGCTGTCGAGCTCGGGCCCTTCTATAGTTTGGTGACCGTGCAAGAGCGGCATCTGACCAGGCGGCATGTGGCTCGACCGTGCCTCGCTGCAGTCGTACCTGCGCCAGTCACTTACCTATTCACTGATTTCGATTTGAGTTTGGGTGCTTTGGGCGCGGCCCGGACCTACCCGCAATGCCGCGTGAGCTCTGCGCTTGTACGAAACGAAGCAGTCTCTCCCCAGGTGGGGTTGTTACCGCGCCTTCCAAACGCCTGACCGCCTGTCGGAACGTAGTGGTGCCCCCGAAGAGGATCCGAAACCCCTCGCGGATGTCTTTATAGTGGTCTCTGGGGAAGTCGGCACGTCGCAACCCGACCCTGTTAATTCCTGAGATTCGACCGTGCGTATCGGTGAGCGCGAACGGTACGATATCCTGCACAACACGTGAATTGCCAGCCACCATCGCCAGCTCCCCGATACGAACGAACTGGTGCACTGCCGCTCCTCCCCCGATCGTCGTGCGATCGCCTACCCACACGTGCCCTGCCAGGAGGACGTTGTTGATCAGCGTGACCTCCTCTCCCACCCGGCAGTTGTGCCCCACATGGCACGCTGCCAGAAGGAAGCAGCGTTCCCCAACGACGGTCTCGGATTCCGGCTCGGTCCCGCGATGGACGGTCACGTACTCGCGCAGGACGGCGCCCCGCCCGATCCTACAGTAGCTGCGCTCCCCACCGTACTTCATGTCTTGCGGAGCGTGGCCGACGATTACACCCGGATGCAATTCACAATCCGGCCCGATCTCGGTCCACCCTGTGAGATACACGCCGTGGTAGAGCCTGCACCCGGCGGCTACGCGCACATGTGGGTCGATAATGCTGTAAGGCCCGACCTCCACGGAGCTGTCCAGTTCGGCTGCGCGGTCGATTATCGCTGTCGGATGTATTGCCAAGGTTATGTCCTTGCGGTGCGGCTCGGTGCGCCATCACCCTGGGGTGTCAAGGCCGAGCTTGGCCATTACTTGCTGAAGATCCTCCCACACCTTGCGCTTCTCCGCGGGATTCCGCAGGAGGTATGCAGGGTGATAGGTGGGCATGACGGGTATGAACGGTCCGTCGCCTGGTCGCTCCGACAGGTAGTACTCATGGAACCGCCCGCGTAGCTTTCCGATGGACTGGGAGGTCCTGAGCAAGGTCTTCGCGGCGGGCGAGCCCAACGCCACCAACACCTCGGGACGTATGATCTCGAGCTGCTCACGCAGATATGGACTGCACGCAAGAATCTCCTCGGCGGACGGATCACGATTACCGGGTGGGCGGCACTTCAGTACATTACAGATGAACACGTCGTCGCGCGTAAGCCCCATGGCGCTGATCATGCGTGTCAGAAGCTGCCCCGCGCGTCCGACGAATGCCAGGCCTTGCTGGTCTTCCTCGTACCCCGGAGCCTCCCCGGTGAAAACAACGCGGGCAGAGGGGTCACCCTGCCCGAAGACCGTCTGCGTTCGCGTTCGGCAGAGTGAGCACTTCGTACACCCCCTGACGTGCGCTTCATCCAGGGCGCGCAGGCGGGCAGCTTTTTCCTCGTTCGCGGTGTTCGCCGCGGCGGACTCCGCGGGGCCGGTTCCATCGGGCAAAGAGCCTACCGGCCTCATCGGCACGCTTGTGAGGCCCATGAGGCGGTCGCCCTGCAGTTGCTGTCTTAACGCAGCCCGCAGCTCGCTTGAATCAGGTGTCATCCGTCGCTCCGTGTCGCCCCGTAACTGTAAGGTTGCCTGTCTTGACTAGCCTTCGCATATCTGTGACCGCGCCGTCGGGTTGGCCCTAAATATCGCGTGAAGCGAGCGACTGTTCAAGCTAACATGGTTCGTCATGGCAGGTTTTGAAGAAATCACGCTCACGCTGGCGGACGGCTATCGAGCATACGGGCGATACTGGTCGGCCACCCCGCAGCGCGGCACGGTATTGTACCATCATGGGATACAGTCGCACTGTGGGTGGTATGAGGTCTCTGCTGAGGCGCTGGCTCGGGCCGGCTTCGCCGTCCTGCAAGTTGATCGTCGAGGAAGCGGCAGGAATACGGTCGATCGCGGCCATGCAGCGTCAGCTGAGCAGTTGATCGGCGACGCGCTGACGGCGCGCGACGAGCTCGCCAGGCGTTCGGGGACTGCTGAGCACCATGTAATCGGTGTCAGTTGGGGAGGCAAGCTGGCCGTGGCCGCCTACGTGCACGATGCAACCACCGTACAAAGTATTACACTCGTCACGCCGGGGCTGTTCCCGCGCGTGGGCGTTACGAAGGGGGAGATGGCCAAGATCGGCTTTGCCATGCTGTATGAGCCCGCCAAACTGTTTGACATTCCTCTTAACGACGCGGAGCTCTTCACAACCACCCCGCGCTGGAAACAGTTCTTCAACACGGACGAACAGACGCTCAGGCAGTGCACTGCGGGTTTCTTCCTCGCGTCAAGGCGGATGGATAAGATCGTGGCTGAGTTTCCCCGTGCCCGTGCAGTACCCGTACATCTGTTCATCGCGGGTGACGAGCGGATCATCGACAACGAAAGAACGACGTCGTTCGTCAGGGAGCTGCGTTGGCCGCAATGTCAGATCACATGTTACGACCTCGCGCGACATTCGCTGGAGTTCGAGGAAGACCCAACCGCCTACTTGGGCGATCTGGTATCGTTCATAGAGCGTCAACACGCCTCCCCGAGCGCCAGGCCCGGCAACTAGACCACATCCGTTTGCCCGCCTGCACGCGGTGACTTGTGAGCCGTGCTGCGTATGCGCCGGGCCAGGGCGAAGAGCTCTTTGAACGCCCGCAGGATCACGCGTAGATTGGCGCCGGACTGCTCACCCGCTCGGCGCGGGTAATGGTGCACGCCCACCTGCCCGATTGTGTAGCCCAAACGCTTGGCGCGCGCCAGAATCTCCGCGTCGATCAGGGCACCCAGGGAGCTCATCTCGATTTCGTCGAACAGGCGCCGCGGGTAGATCTTGAACGCGCAGTCAATGTCGCGCAGGCAAAGCCCGAAGACGACGTTGACCAGCGCGGTCCAGGCGGACGCGTTCAATCTGCGGATAATCGAGTCGCTGCGGTTCACGCGATATGCACTGACGATGTCAAACCGATCAAGCAGCGGGAGCACTTGATCGATTTCCTCGAAGTCAAACTGACCGTCGCCGTCGGTGTAGAACACCCAGTCCTTGGTCGCTTCCAGAAAGCCCCGCTGCAACGCCCCCCCGTACCCCAGGTTGGGATTGTTGTGGACGGCGCGCACCCGATCATGCTCGGCTGCGAGGCGATCGGCGATGTCACCGGTGCGGTCCTGGCTGCCGTCATTGACGATGATGACCTCGAAGTCGTCGCTGATTCTCTGCAAGGTGCGCAGGGCAGCCCGCGTGGTGGTCTCCACGTTGGCCTCCTCGTTGTAGCAGGGGAAGAAGACGCTTATCGCAAGTGGGGTGCGCGGGGGTCGTTCGCGCGGGGTGGCGACGGCGGGCATGTTAGGAACGTCTCGATCTGCCCGCTCCACCGGATCGCGCGGAACCGTTCCGACCGATGTTGGCCGAGGCTTCGATCAACAGGCCGGTGGCAGCGTCGACGTGTGCGGGGATCTCCTCCATGCGCAACTTCATGCTCCGCCCGACCCTGAACTTGACGGTCCGCTTGAGCGGCACCATGACTTTGTCCATGGTTTTGGGATTCTGAGCCTGTCGCGGGGCCCGGAACCTCGTCTCGAATACGCCGAAATCTCGGAACTCCACGCGGTTGCCGTTGCCAAGCTCCTCCACAATCGACTCGAGGAAAGCCTGTATTACGCGCTTTACAACGACGCGTTTACAGCCCTGCGTCTCCGCAATCCTGTCAATCAATTCCTTCTTGGTAATCGTAGCCATCCCCAGGCCTTTCACCGGCGGCTATGATGCCCGGCCTACCGAAGAGCTTGGACAAACAAGATCAACGCAATGCACGTCGTGTCCGACAGCTCCATATTATCGCCCCCAGCCACAACTTGCAAGGTGGACCCCCTGTCCGAGCTAGGCCGGTTCGCCTCAGCTCGTCGGCCGCGGTGGCGAGCCCAAACCCGCAGTCCCCCATGCCTGGGAGACGCGTAGACCCGCGATAGCAACACCACATGGTCGGTCGTCGTGCCGAAGGGTGGAGGAGCCTGGAAGTTGTCCGTAATCGGGGTGTCGTAAGGTTGAGTTCCGCGACGACGCGGTTCGGCTAGCGATAACCGCGTCCCTTCCGCACGGCATCGAACCGGCGATAGTAGCGGTCAGGCAGCGATCCGAACGAATCGGCCTGATCGATGATTCTCTCCGTGTATTTGAACTCCTCCGCGTCATCGAGGTACCTAACGGTGGTCGGCCATCCGGCGCGCTGAATGTCCACGGTGCGCAGCCCCGTCCAGCTCGGGTTAAACAGAAGGTGCTCGGAGCGGGCCTGCCTTATAGGCGGATGACGTTCGGAATGGAGACAACCTGCGGCTGACCACGTCGCTAGCATAAGGCTTGTCAAAGCAACTATTCTACGGTCCATCTTCTTCACCTCCGCCCATGGTGTCGGCTAGTAGCTGATGCGGGACTCCATGCCATGGGCCAGCGGAACGGTAAACGACCGTGTGCAACAACGTGCCGTTTTTCCGATTCGGGAGCACACGCGATCGTTGCGTAAGCCCCGCGCAGGCGCTCGCGGTTCGAATCCGTGGCGCCGCATCGCGCGCATCGCGCATCGCACACAGTGATTCAGGTCCACGTGCCGTGCCGAGGCTGGCGCGGTGAAGCCAGTCCGATAGGACTGCTTAGCGTGATCTTTCCCCAGCTATGCCCGTTCACTCTGCGCAGGACAGGCGAAAAGGAGAAGTAGGCACGGCAGTGACACTCTCATGCCGGCCCACAACAGGTCAACGAGCTTATGGGACCTGTGTTCACCGCATCAGCCGCGCACACCGGTACGTACCGACGATGAAAGTGCCTGTACGGCCGTTGCACAGGCCGTGGCAGCGGTGTCCACGCGGCGGGGCGCTTCAACAGAGCTGATTCGACGGGCTGTCCGCAAGGCGCTGCCGGCCGGCGGATCGCATGGCGAACTCCCCATCCCCGCCAAGTCCGGTAATTCGGCGAGGCCCGCATCGACGAGTGACTGCAACGTGTCATCTACGTCGGTGGATGCAGTGGGCGACTTGTAACCACCCGTAGAGTGCGATACAATGTTGTGTTTACGCTCGCCGTGAAGTCGGAGGAAGAGCGAGCCGAACACCGGTACTAGGGGGAATCGACAAGCTGAGCTCAGCGCATCGGGGGCATCTTCTCTCGGCATTTCCGCATTTACTCCTGGAGGGTGAATCTGATGGTTTGGATGGTAAGGTACACCTGCAATCTTGGGTTGATACTGGTAGCGGCTGCGGCCGGTCAGGTCCGTGGGGAGATACTGGTCGAGGACTTTGAGAGTCCGCCCGGGGGCGGCTTCAATGACCCGACGTTTGTCCACAACGTTGACTTCGATGAGATCGCGGGGGCAGAGCTGAACTGGAGTATCACCGATGCCACCTATGTGTCACCCGGACACTCGCTTCTGCTTGCTCCCGCCACGGACTACATCACCTTCAACCTCGCTGATGGTGAGTACGTTGACTATGCCGAGGTATGGATGGCAGGCTCGCCGTTGCTTCCGGTACACATGCACGTGCTCGGCGAGGACGCCAACGGCGATCCACTGGACGTGTGGTACGCCTCGGAGCCCGACGAGTCCTGGGTGCACGTTACGACCGAGGGCTCGGGCTTCGCTGCCATAAGTGAGATTCGATTGACAAGCTTCAAGGTAGGCCACTTTGACGACGTTGTGATTCGCGTAGTCCCGGAACCCGCCACGCTTGCCCTCCTGTTGCCGACTATGGCAGTGCTCGTCGTTCGGAGCTCGCGGCGACGCTCGTACGGATAGAGAGCGCTTGGGCGGATCTCGATTCCGTGCACTGCAACTCACGGAGAACCGACGCCCGTCACGGCGAGAGTTCGTGTGGGCGGGCGTGTGACGGTTCACATGCAGGGGTGCACTGTGCGGTTCGGCAGACGATTCAGAGGAGCGCTCTGGCGGATGCCGGGCGCCGGGCGCCTAGTCGGCACCTTGGTCGGCGTTTTGCGGCTCGCCGAACAGCGCGATGCTAGCGGTGAAACCGTGGATGTAGTTGTTCCCGCCGATCGGCCCAAACTCCCCGCCGCAGAAGAAGCCCCCCACGGGGACCTCGCCTAACAGCTCGCACAAAACACGGGCATCGTGCCCGGCCTTTGGCCACATGCGCGCCCCCCGGCCGTTGCAGCCGAAGAGCATCGCCCCGCGCACGTCCTTAAGCTGGTATGGAGCGAGTGTTACCCGGAGGTCCTCATCCGCGGTGGCGGCATCGCGCACGTGGAACTGCACCGTCGCCCCCACGCGTGCGTAGGCGCTGATCGCGAAGGCACCGCTCTTTTGATCCACGCCGATGATGTCGTGGATCAGAAAGTCTCCACGCGAGAAGGTGTCCTTGTGTTCGTCGATCACGCGCCCGAGCAGGAGCCCTTTGCGGACGAGAAGCTCGTCCTGCCTGGGCAGACTCATCCGTACATTGTAGAACTGTTCAAGAGCGGGCCGGCCCCCAAGCTCGTGAATCACATTCCCTTCGCCCCGTGTAATGACCAGAGGCCAACCGATCGGACGACAACCCTGTGAGACCAGCACATCGACGGTTAAGTGTCCCGCAAGAGCTACTCCTACGATGCCTTCACAATGAATGTCACCCATGCAGATCAGTCTGTTCTGCCCCGGTGCCCGCGCGGCGCTTGCCACTCCGCCCAGCAGCGGTGCGCCGAGAAACATCGTGTTTATATGATCCACGAACTTCGGAATGTTGAGGCGAAAAGGATCGGCAAAGGCGACGAAGGTCGGGCGGCTCTCCGGGCTGACCCCGACTATGCGCTCCCAGTCGAACAGACTGGCCGCACTCTCCACGTGTCTCTGGCGGATGTGGAACGGGCGTACGGCGACGTCAGGTAACGACCCGACGAGCAGCGACATCGACGGGCCGCGCTGCAATTCCTCGTTGCACCCGATCGTGCCCTCCGCCGTACAACCGATGAGCACTGCGCTCGGAAACGCATCCGAGATGCGCTCAACCACGTCTTCCAGTTCGTCCTCGAAATGCGGGGTTATGAAGAGCATTGCGAGGTCGGCCATGCCCGGCGTGAACTGCGAGTTGATCGAATCCAGAAGGGCGTCGACCGCCTCTTCGGCGTCCGCTGCTGAACTAATGGATGAGGCAAAGCGCATCCAGCACCCCCGGTGGCTGCTCACCCGTGGGTGGGCCACACGCTACTAAGAGCCCGCCAACCACGTGCCGGCGAGCCTACACCCAAGAGACGATACACGGCACTGGCCAGAGTATCAAATCCTCCATATCTTGTACACCAGTTCAACAGGCCTGCCAGGCCTATGGGCGTGGGACCACGGGGACGCGATGGCCGATTACAAAGTAATCCCCTCCGGACGATGGTACGTTTGTGTGCGCCCGCGGACTCCACGTCTCGATGTGCACGGGAGGGACGTGCTCACCGACATCCACCACATGGGGTTGGGACACATCGAGGCGGTGGCGTCAAGTAGAATCTACTTGCTGATGGGAAAGCTCCCAGAGTCGGCGGTCCGGATGGTCGCGAAGAAGCTCTTGACGGATCCGGTGGCCGAGGATGTAGAGTTCGGCCTGGGTTTTTCGCTACCCGACGGCCCGACGCCGGCCGTCGAGGTACACCTTCTGCCCGGCGTTATGGACCCCGTCGCCCTGAGCGCCCTCGCGGCCATCAGTAGACTGCTGGCCTCGGAAGGGCCGCTCGGCTGTACGATCACCGCGGTGCGAACCGTTCGGCGTTATGAGATTGCGGGAGTAGCTGACGCGTGCGAGGTTGAGCGGATCGCGGCGCGCGTGTTGGCCAACTCGTGTATAGAACGATGGTACATCCGGGCTTTCGATCGTCGGGACGAGACCCCCGACGACTTCCCGACCGCGCCGGAGACCCCCTTTGTAGTTCGACGGGTACCCATTCGCCAGCTGGATGATGATGGGCTAATAGCCCTTTCGCACGACGCCCATCTCTTTCTGTCCCTGGAGGAGATGCAGGTCATACGCGCTCGCTTCGATGATCAGGACAGGGATCCGACGGACCTGGAACTTGAAACGCTGGCACAGACGTGGTCGGAACATTGCGTTCACAAGACTCTCAAGAGCGAGATTGTCTACCGTGGCGACGATTTCGGCCGCCCCGGCGAGGTTAAGGTGCACTTCGGCAACCTGTTGAGGGATACGATCGCCGCGGCTACAGCGACGCTGAACAGACCTTGGTGTCTGTCGGTGTTCGTCGACAACGCAGGCGTGATAGCCTTTGATGACGAGTACGGAATCGCATTCAAGGTGGAAACACACAATCATCCGTCGGCTATAGAGCCCTACGGTGGAGCCGCTACCGGTATAGGCGGATGCATACGCGACATCATGGGGTGCGGCTTAGGGGCAAAGCCGATCGCGTCGACGGATGTGTTCTGCCTTGCTCGCCCCGACTACGACGCGGCCAGGCTGCCCAAAGACGTTCTGCACCCGCGGCGCACGCTTAAAGGCGTGGTAGCTGGGGTGCGGGATTATGGGAATCGCATGGGTATCCCCACGGTCAATGGGGCTGTTCTGTTCGACGACCGCTACCTCGCCAACCCGCTCGTGTTCTGCGGGTGCGTGGGGATGATCCCGCGGAACAGGATCGCGAAGGAGCCGTCCGCGGGCGACCACATCGTGCTTGCGGGGGGGCGAACGGGGCGCGACGGTATTCACGGGGCAACCTTCTCTTCCGCCGAGCTGACCGATTCTCACGCTCAAGAGTTCTCGAATGCGGTGCAGATCGGCAACGCTATCGAGGAGAAGAAGCTGCTTGATGCGCTGCTTATCGCCCGCGATCACCCGGAGGGGTGTTTATTCACAGCCGTGACCGACTGTGGAGCAGGCGGTCTGAGCAGCGCCGTGGGTGAGATGGGTCGCCATTTGGGTGCGCTGGTTGATCTCGACAGGGTGCCGCTTAAGTACTCCGGTCTTCGATACGACGAAATCTGGATCTCCGAGGCGCAGGAGCGCATGGTCTTCGCGGTCGCCCCGGGCAAGCTCGACCTGTTTCTCTCTGTCTTTGCCGACGAGGAAGTAGAAGCGACGGTCATCGGAACATTCACTGATGATCAGATGCTGCGAGTGCGCTACACCGGTATCACCGTAGGTGAACTGGAGATGTCTTTTCTTCACGAAGGACTTCCGAAGAGCGCCCGGACGGCTACGTGGAGGGCGCGGGCGAGCAAGAGCGCATCCGGCGCGCACGCTAAACGATACGAGGTCGACGCAGGGCTTGACAACAACCGACTTCTCGAGGCGTTGGGCAAGCCCAACATTGCTTCCAAGGAATGGATCATCCGCCAGTACGACCACGAGGTACAAGGTCGGAGCGTGATTAAACCCCTTTGCGGACCGGAGGCGGGACCTGCTGACGCGGCGGTGCTGCGTCCCAGGCACGACTGCCATCGTGGCATCGCGGTCGGCTGTGGAATATGTCCGGAGTTGGGCGATGTTGATCCATACGAGATGGCTGTCGCGGCCGTGGATGAGGCCCTTCGCAATGTGATCTGTGTGGGAGCGAATCCAAGCTTGACAGCGATCCTGGACAACTTCTGCTGGCCGAAGGTCGATGCGGAGGAGGCTCTCGGTGCGCTCGTTCGTGCGTGCAAAGGCGCGATGGATGCAGCGGTTGCATACGGACTGCCCTTCATCTCCGGAAAGGACTCACTGAACAATGAGTTTTCAATGGGGCAGGAAGAGGCGGCTCGGGTTGGCCTGCCGACACGTGTCGCGATTCCATATACGCTTCTTATAAGCGCGCTGGGCATAGTGGACGACGTTGGCCGCAGCGTCACCGCCGATCTGAAGCAGCCGGGCCACTGCCTGGTTCTGGCGTCCGCACCGGTCGCTCGCGTCGGGTTGAGCAGTGCAATGGACATGCATCGGCAGGTGGCTCATCTTATTGCTGACTGCAAGGTTCGCGCGGCTCACGACATCAGTGACGGTGGTCTCGCAGTTGCCGTCGCTGAAATGTGCATCGCCGCCGGGCTCGGAGCGACTGTCGACATCGATAACGCACTGGATGAGATATCCATCCTCGCGCCGATGACCGCAAGCTACATACTGGAGATGTCGGAGGCTGATGCAGGCGAATCCGGCCTGCCGACGGTCGGGCGCATCGAAAGTGACTCCGGGCAGGCAGTTAGGCTCCGCATTTGCCTTCAAGGCACGCCTTTGGTCGACCTCCCCATAACCGCGCTCGAGGAGGCGTGGAAGCGGCCCCTGGCGCACGGTGGAGGCACGTAGCTATGGGCGACGTACAAGTGATTGTCTTAAGGGCGGCGGGCATCAACTGTGATGAGGAAGCAGTGTACGCTTGGCGGCTGGCCGGGGCAAAACCTGCGCTCGTCCATATCAACACTCTTGCCCGGAACCCGGAGATGCTCAATGACTACCACATCGTGACGATTCCAGGTGGATTCAGCTACGGAGACGACATTGCGGCTGGGACCATCCTCGCCCAGCGGATCGTGTACGATCTTGCGGAACCCCTGCGCGGCATGGTAAGGCGAGGCGGGGGGATTCTTGGTATCTGCAATGGGTTTCAGGTACTCGTCAAGGCTGGACTCTTGCCGGGATGCGAAGTGGACACTCGCCCCGGCCACGCGCGCGACGCAAGCGCCCGTCAGGTCACCGTCACCTTCAATGATTCCGCCAAGTTCGAAGCTCGCTGGGTGTGCCTCAGGATATGTGCCGAACATTGTGTGTATCTCACCACCAACCCTGGCAGAACACGTGGGGGCGGAGGTATGGACCCCGGTGATCCTGAGCTGCGCAGGGGTACAACTGATGGCGGCTCTCCTGCCGATTCGCTCTACCCCAGCGACCGTGAGCGAGTACCCGCTGTCTTTCCGCACGGGGAAGGTGAGCGACCGGTCCACGAACCTAGCGATTGCCCTTTGGGCTCTGATCCGCGGGGCCTGGTCGCCCACAGTGAGTCAGATGAGGCTAATACGGATAGTAGCAGGTTTCTGGAGATGCCCGTGGAGCATGCCGAGGGGAAAGTAGTCACTGCATCGGATGAAGTAACACGCCGGCTCGACGTGAGCGGATGTGTCGCCCTGCGCTATGTTGACGCGCAGGGGCGATACGACCGCTACCCTGCCAACCCTAATGGGAGCGTGGGGGGAATCGCGGGACTGTGCGACCCGACCGGGCGTATTCTTGGGCTTATGCCTCATCCTGATCGCCACTTCGACCGCATGCACCACCCCCAATGGACGCGGCGTTCGCCTGTGGGCCCTCCCGACGGCTTGAAGCTGTTTCAGAACGCCGTACGCTACTGGTCCGCGTGACGCTGCTCATTCCATACGCGCTTTGTCCCTGCCGGTACGTGCAGGAAACTCATCAGGCGGCTCGTACGTAGGCGTCCCTGAAAAAGCGTGCTGCGGCCCAGCGGGCGTGGCGTCGGCCGATAGTGCTCGCTGACTGGGGACGCCCGGGCTTCGATTCCGTCAGCAAGCCGGGACGAATACGCTGCCGAACGACCTGAACACGCGCCTTATCCGGCAAACAAGCTGCAGTTGGGGCCGTGTGACCAGCTCGATTAGCGCGCAGCGCAAACCCCGCCTGTTGCAACGGAGCAATCCCCGGAGTTTGCGCAGGTTCGACCCGGCAGCCGACAGCACGGCGTTGATCGCGTCGCCGTCCAGCCTTGCCAAGAAGCATCGGCCCATACGATGATCGCTCTTGAGGTGGCCGATCGCGCATGGTAAGGTCTCTTAAGGGAGCGTACCCGGATGGAGTTCTTGCCATGGACGACCACTGTTCCGGCAGCACACTACCGTGATTCCCCGGCTCCGACAACTCACGACGACCCTTTCACGGGCCGGCAATGAGACCAGAGAACGTCACGTAGTCCGTAATGTCAATTGTGTCGTCAACGTTGAAATCGCCGCGTTCGCAGCAGGAAGCTACGGGTCCAACCGATCCGGAAAAGCAGTTCTGGAACATGGCCACATCCGCAAGATCTACGCCCCCGTCGAGGTTCATATCGCCCAAGACCGGATCGTCTGTGACCAGCAAAGTGACACTCGTGGTCCCGTAGACAACGTCAAACACCCCCTCTACCCCACCGCACGGGCCCGCAACGGTCGCGAACGTGCCATTGCGAGACCCACAGGTCAGAATCTCAAAGCTCTGACCCGCCATAGGCTCAAAGGCGGAAATGAGCTCCACTCTTAGCGTCCCGTCCAAGTTGGCTGACCCGGTAACCTGAAGCTGGTCGAACTCCGTGCCGGGAACCAGCGAGCCCGCAAGCTCTATTGTGAGCACTCCCGATGCTGTCTGGGTGTAGTCTCCATCCACGGCGATGATCCCCGGCGAAACACCGGGCGCTACGTTGGCACCGTTGACCACGTTCCCGATAACGGTTCCTTCTCCGGCCAGGGCTCCGCCCTGCAGATCGAGCGGTACCCCTGTCTTCTCGACCGTTCCGCCACTCAGGACGGTTGCACCCG
>JBHHXS010000068.1:0-13706 GCA_046757145.1 Phycisphaerae bacterium
CGCGTGCCCTCGGGAAACACGACGAGCGACCTGGAATGTCGCCTAACGCGCTCGATCATCGTCTCCATCGATGTCAGCGCACGGCGGGCTCGAGCGCGATCGACCGGCACGTAGTCGTATAGCGTCAGGAGCCCTCCGAAAAGCGGGATGCGAAACAGATTGTCCTTGGCCATGAAGCGAACGCGCCCAGCAAGAGCCGTGATCAGTATCGGAATGTCCATCGCGCTTTGGTGATTGCCCACGAAGTACTTGGGGCTCGGACCTGCGACGTGCTCCGCCCCGTCAACGGTGAGTCTGACACCCGCCGCAAGGAGGATAAGGCGTGACCACACTCGGGAAGCCCAATCCGCCGCCGGCGGGTACGGATGGATGTACGCGAGCACCAGAAGCGGGCTGCCGACGATGAGCACGAACAAACTGGCGAGCAAGAGCGTAATCGTGGCTCTGATCATTCGCCTCGGATCTCCAGGCCACCCGAGCCGCCGCTACCGTCGTCGCCCGGCTACCGACCGACACGCGCGCGACAGTGGGAACCGGCGTTTCCGTCCTTGCTAGAACGGAACGGAGTCCGCCGCCATGTCGTACGACACGGCATGAAAACCGTAGGATTCCGGCCCAAGCGATAGGTTCGAGAAGCGCGTGAGTTTCTTGTTGAACTGCAACTCTATCGTCCCCGTGGGGCCGTTGCGCTGCTTGGCGATAATCAGCTCCGCCTTGCCTTTAACTTCTTCGTCTTCCGGCTTGTAGAACTCCTCGCGGTGTATCAGGAGGACGACATCTGCATCCTGCTCGATGGCTCCCGACTCCCGCAGATCGCTCATCAGCGGTCTCTTGTCTTGACGTCCTTCGGGCATGCGGTTGAGCTGTGCCAACGCCACTACCGGTATGTGCAGCTCGCGCGCTAGACCCTTGAGCTGGCGACTGATAGTGGCAATCTCTACCTGGCGGCTCTCTGCTTTTGGTAGATACATCAGTTGCAGGTAATCGACGAAGACAACGTCAATGTTCTCTCTTTGCTTGAGTCGGCGCGCCTTAGCCCGTAGTTCAATCGCGGTCATGCCGGGCGTATCGTCGATGAACAGAGGGACTTCCTGAAAGTCCGCGGCGGCATACTGAAACTGAGCCTTCTCCTCCTCCGACAGCTTGCGCAGTCGGTACTTCTGCAGATCGATACCCTTGTGCGAGCAGGCGAGGCGGGCCGCCAACTGCTCCGCGCTCATTTCCATGGAGAAGAACGCGACTCCGTGATGCTCGTCCATGGCCAGGTGCTTCGATAGGGTGAGCCCCAGCGCCGTTTTGCCCATGGATGGGCGTCCCGCCAGCACCACGAGGTCCCCAGGATGTAGCCCTCCGGTCATTTCATTGAACCGTCCGAACGCCGTACGCAGGCCGGTGCACGGTACGCCGTCGCGAAGCTGTTGCGCCAAACGGGCGACTTCTTCGCGTATGGCCACGGCGTGTCCGGTGACGCGCCGCTCCGTAGCGCTGAATAGCTTTTGCTCCGCGGCGTCGAGGATATCCCGTGGCTCGTCAATCCCGCTGTAGGCAAGCTCCGTAATCTCACCCGCACATCGGATCAGATCTCTCAGCATCCCCTTGTCGCGTACTATCCGCGCATAGAACTCCGCGTTGGCCCAGTCGGCGAAGCTCTCCGCGAGCTGTACGAGGTAGTCCTGCCCACCGACGTAATCCAGCAGGTCACGCCGACGGAGCTCATCCGAAACGACGATCAGATCAATCGCCTTGGTCGGATCATCGTAGAGATCGAGCAGTACCTCGAACAGCCTGCGGTGGACTGGAAGGTAGAACCATTCGCTGTCTGCACGACGGATCAGGGGTATGACCTCAGCGATGGCGTCCCGGCTCATCATCATCGAACCGAGTAACGCCATCTCCGCCTCCAGATCCTGAGGCGGAACGCGATCCGTGCTCGCGGGAGTGCGTGTGTTATTCGTCTGCGTTGTCGTCATCGGTGCCGGCCTCCCTGCCGGTTTCGGAACCCTCGGTTGCCTCTAGTTCCTCGGAATCCGCATCCTCTGCCGTCTTCTCTCTAACCACCCAGACCTTGATCGAACTCCGCAGGTCTTCTGCAAGCCTCACATCAACCGCAGTCGTGTCCAGATGTCGAATGGGACGATCCAACGCAATCTGGTCGGCTGCAACGTAGTAACCCTCGTCACCAAGCGCCGAAGCGATGTCACGGACCCCCACGGAGCCGTACAAAATACCTTCTTCGTTGGCGCGTGCCTTGATGGTTACCTCGACACCTTCGAGCCGCGCCGCGAGCTGCTCCAGTTCGGCGCGTTGCCTAGTACGCTCCTCCTCCGCGGCCCGGCGAGCTTCGGCCAACGCACGCATGTTCGCGTCGGTAGGCTCAGTCGCAAGGCCGTGAGGTAACAGGTAATTACGGGCGTATCCGGCTGCCACGTCCACGACATCACCGACGATACCCAGTTTATTGATATTCCTACGGAGCAAAAGCTTCATAACCGACACCCTCTCTTCACTGTCAGATACTCGCACGCGACCCCCGGCGGACCCGCCTCCGACGTCAGCAGATCAACTTGCCGCAGTCCCGGCCCGGCCAATCGCCTCGAGCCCCTTCACGATCCTGCAACGCCGACACAGCGCGTGCACACCGCACTTGTCAGAACGGGATGTCGTCGTCAGTCGGGGGCGGGGGCGAGTCGTAACCGGGCCGGTTCTGTGAGACGCCCGCCGGCGCACCACCGCTGTACGCCTCAGCGCCGTTTTCTGGGGCGTCCGACCCTCGCCCTCCACCAAGGAACGTGAAGTTCTCAACTACAACCCCGTGCCTGCTGCGTTTTTCTCCCTCCGGTGTCGTCCACTGGCTTAGCTCTAAGCGCCCCTCGACCAGGACCGCGCGGCCCTTCGACATGTACTGGTTGAAGGTTTCACCTGCACGGCCAAAAACCGTGCAATCCACGAAGCACGCGTCCTCGCGCATGTTCCCGTCGCGATCTCGCCATTTCCGGTTCGTCGCGATACCGAACTTGCACACCGCGGTGTTGTTCGGTGTGTAGCTCAGTTGCGGGTCGCGAGTCAAGTTGCCAAGCAACACGATGCGGTTATAGCTAGCCATGGTACCATCCTCGCCGATAAATCCCCGATGGACCTGCCGCCAGCCCGGGCAGGCGACAAGCCTCACGCACTCTCGGTCGCTTCTTCGTCGGCGGGCACCTCACCCACCAGTACGTCGAACTTCTCCGGTACGGACTCCTCCTCGGTCGTGGCGGCGTCGCGGGGTCCCTGACTCTGCGCTTCGGTCGCGGCGGGCGCTTCTGCGGGCTTAGGAGCACCGCCTGCCTCTTCCACCGAGGCACGCCCCGACACCGCCTTTTCCATCATCTCGCGCGTCACGCCGTCGGCTCGGAGCACCAGTAGACGCAGAACGTTCTCAGAGAGCAGCGCATCACGTTCAAGCCCTTTGATTCGATCGGGATTAGCTTTGAAATAGACGAGAACGTAGACCCCTCGCTTGCGTCCCCTGATCCTGTAGGCAAGTCGCCTTTCATCCCATCGACTGAGGAGTACGATCTCCGCCCCGGCCCGTCCCATGAGACGGCGTATCTCCGCCTCACAGTCCGCAGACGCTCCGCCGAACGTGGGATCGAACAGAAACATCGCTTCATACTGGTTCAAAGTTCTTTATCTCCTACGCCACCCGGCTCGTCCAAGGTACCATCCGCCTTGCCGCCCTGCGAGCCCAATGATGGATCGCCATTGAAGCGGTTCATGGTTGCCTCCGCCCCGTGGGCAGTCCAGCACTCCACCGCGTCCGCGGCGCGATGGAGCGCAGCTTGGATCGCTTCCGCCTCCGTTTCACAGAAGCGGGTAAGTACAAACACCGACGGATCGCCGATCGGAGCCCCGATTCCGAGCCTCAACCGACACCAGCGGTCAGTCCCAAGATAGTCTATCACGCTCTGCAGGCCTTTATGACTTCCCGCGGAGCCGCTGCGGCGCATGCGAATCCGTGCCACGGGTCGTCAGCCACCACGAGGAGGTCGTCGGTCTCCAGCTTGAAGAACCGTCCGGCAGCCAACACCGCCCTGCCCGAGCGGTTCATGAACGTTGTCGGTCTGAGTAACACCACCCGCTCACCACAGATGTCGCCACTGCCGAACCATGCGTGGAACTTCTCCGTTGCCAACGTGATCCGCCAACGCGAAGCCACCTCATCCACAACGTCGAACCCAACATTGTGTCTTGTGCCCACATATTTCGCACCGGGATTGCCCAAACCGACAATGAGTTTCACGTTCAGAATCCAGTCGGGCTGCTCCCTGATCCGCTCCCTAATCCTCAGCCTGCTCTCCCTCTTCCTTTCGAACGCGCCCGATGCGCTCGGGCTCCTCGCCCTCAGCGGCGGGCTCCTCCGCGGGCTCTTCGATCGCCTCCGCTATCGCCAGCGCCCTGACCACTGCCACCTGGGCGTCTTGGTCGGCCAAGGCAACGACGCCACCTGGCAAACCCAACTCCTTGACCAGCAGAGCCTCTCCGACGTGCAGGTGTGTAACCACCGGATGCAACGTATCGGGGATCTCGGTAACCGTACACTCCACCTCGAGATCCGGCATGAGCTGGTCCAGCACGCCTCCCTCCGAAACCCCCTTGGGAACGCCGCGCAGCTCTATTGCCACGCTCACCCTCACGCGCTCGTTCAGGTCCACGCGCGTCAGGTCTACGTGCAGCGGGGTGGTGTCGAAATGGTCGTACTGGACATCCTTGATCAGATACTGACTGGACGTCCCCTGCCGATCCACAGTGAGCACCCGGGCACCATGTGCAAGCGCCACCTCAATGTCGTGGTGAGACAACGAGATTAACTCCACGGGCTCATTATGACCGTAGACAACCGCCGGGAGGCGCCCTTGTTTCCGCAACGCCCGACAAGCCCGCGTCCCCCTCTCGCTGCGGGGTTCAACATGCACCGCCATGCTTTCCATAACATTCCTGCTCTTTCGTCACGTCCTAGAAGAACAATGCGCTGACCGACCTGTGCTCATGTATGCGCCGGATCGCTTCCCCGATCAGGTCCGCCACCGAAAGGACTACAAGGTTGTTAAGTCTTTCCTTAGCCTCGTCGCGCAGCGCAACGGTATCCGTAACGACGATCTCGTCGAGCTCAGCAGAGGCAAGCCTCTCCACTGCGGGCCCGGCGAACACGCCGTGCGTAGCAGCCGCATAGACGCCCACCGCCCCATGCTCGCGGACAAGTTTGGCGGCTTCGGATACCGTCCCCGCTGTCGTGATCATGTCATCAAACATCATCACGTTCTTGCCCTTGACGTCGCCCACTATCGTGACAGCCACGGTCGCGTCCCCCGTCAACCTGCGCTTGTGCACGACGGCAAGCTCCGCGCCGAAGCGCGATGCAAAATCCCCCCCGAATTTGATGTTCCCCACGTCCGGCGAGACAAGCACCGAGTTTCGCAACTCGTGTCCTATGAAGTGCTTGGCCAGAACCGGGGCAGCCGTAAGATGATCGACCGGGATGTCGAAAAAACCCTGGATCTGATCGGCATGGAGGTTCATCGTCAGGACTCGATCGGCACCGGCGATCGCGATCATGTTGGCTACCAGCTTGGCGGTGATCGGTGTTCGCCCCTCAGCCTTGCGGTCCTGGCGCGCGTAACCATAGTACGGTATCACCGCTGTGATGCGCTTTGCGCTTGAACGCCGAAGCGAGTCGATCAGGATCAGCAGCTCCATCAGGTTTTCGTTGACCGGTGGTGAGGTGGATTGAACCGCGAAACAATCCCGCCCGCGAACGTCCTCCTCCACTTTGACCAGCGTCTCGCCATCGGGAAACGCCGTCACTCGCGCACGCCCCGGCGTAATATCGAGGTAGTCACAGATTCGCTTCGTCAACGCGGTGCTCGCCGTGCCACCGAATATGACTATGCTGTTGCGGTCTGAATCACCGGAACTCTGCTTGTACGATGTCATGGAGCACCTGTTCCCACACTCACGGGCGACCCGACGACGCTTCCGTCAGGAACCATCTCGCCCGGCCTGATCGACACCAGCGGTCCGATCCGGCAGCCCGAGCCGATTGTCGCGCCTGCCCCAATCACTGTGAATGGATATATCGTCGTGTCAACGCCGGCAGTGGCCTCCGCTTCGATCCACGTGTTGTCCGGATCGACGATCGTGACGCCTTCGTTCATCAGCGAAAGTTGGATCCGGTCCTGCATTACACGCGAGACGGCGGCCAGGTCAAGCCGCGAATTGACACCCATCGCGTCTTCTGCCCCCACGGTCACAACCGCAGACACCCCGCGCCCACCTTCCCGCAGGACCCGCACAATGTCTGTAATCTGCAGCTCACCGCTGGCCGGATTGGGGCCAATCTGCCCGATGGCATTCAGCGCGGCCTTGCAGTCAAAGCAATAGTAGCTTGGATTCACTTCCTTTATGGCAAGTTGCTCATCAGTACAGTCCTTGTGCTCGACGACGGCCTCCAGCTGCCCGTCAGCATCGCGGATTATCCGCCCATACCCGGCGGGGTTGTCCAGGAACGCCGTCGCCAGCGACAACGCGTCGCCCCGGCGCACCCGCGTCTCGAGCAGAGACGATAGCGTAACACGCCGAACAAGGGGCATATCGCCCGCGATCACAAGCAGATTACCCTCCACACCGTCTAGTTCTTCGCTGCATGCCTGGACAGCGTGTCCCGTACCCTTTTGGTCAGCCTGCTCCACCCACGTAATGTCACCGTCGCCGCTGAACGCCTGCATGACCTGGTCCTTACCGTGTCCCACAACCACAATCAGGCGATCGACGCCCGCCAGCCTGCATGCGGTCAACACGTGCCGCAGCATGGGCTGACCGCAGACCTCGTGCAGAACCTTGGGGACATCACTCTGCATGCGCGTGCTTCTTCCCGCAGCGAGAATTATCGCAAGCGTCTTATCCAACGATGCGCTACTCTCTGCCATCTCTGGGAATCACGTATCACAAGCCCGGCGGCGCAAATCTACCCGGCCAGGACTCGAACCTGAACTACCAGGACCAAAACCTGGTGTGCTACCGATTACACCACCGGGTAACTACCCGTCCAGTCGCGGCTCATTGTCGCGTTATGACACCCACGCAAATCAGAAGCCGTCGTCCGCTACCCGGCCGACCGGCGTGCGAGAGGATCGCGGCAACGGTCTCCTGGCCGAGGCTCGAGCGCTCCGCCGCGAAGAGGAACGCCCACTAGCCCCCATCCCCATCCCTGGGCACAGCGACTCGCCCCTTGGGCCACGAGCTTGTTTGAAACCGAGACAGACTCCCGGCTGAGCGGTGAGCCTAGCCGCTCGACTTTACGACGTCAAGGACCAACTAGCTGCGTTTCATATCAGCACTGGGAACGACCCAGAGTGACGCGTACCTGGGACTGCGCGCTAAGATGGACAGTTTGTCCGCGTTTTGCCTCGTCCCCAGAAGCGCGGATGCCCGATAATAGGCGGGTGCGTACAACGTGGAATCCACAAGATTATTACGAGGGACATCCAATGTCACGAAAGATGAAGATTACGCCTCAGGAACTAGTGAAGATCTTCGCCGCATTTTGTGCCGTCGGGACGCTCCTCGCCTCGAGCTGCGACGTGCGCGGTATTCGCGCCGTCGAAGTCGGGTTGGACGCCGCAACCACCTATCTCGACGAGCAGGACGCCGGGCGGAACAACGACATTTCCTTCGGCGATTGGCTGTTGAGCGAGCTGGAGGATTGACGGCTGCGCTCGGCAAAGCGTAGGGGCTTGGCGGTCGGCGCGAGCACGGAGGCAACCGCCGGCGCGGCCAAGTCATCACCCAGCCGAACAGTCGCCGTTTCCTTACACAGGCTCCACCACCGGCGTGGCAGTGGGAAACAACGCCGATCTAACTTGCGAGACGGTGCGCGCCCTGCGGTTATCACCGACATCGCTTTGTGTACGTCGGGCGATCAACCATTTGTCTACGTAATGGTCGAACAACGTAGGGCTAAGAAGCATGGTAGTGGGGTGTGCGAGGCGTAACTCCCCGGCAATCCCCATGAGTACGCGGCGCTGGGAGTTTGAAAGACCAAGGTTGTCCAGTAGCTCGCTGAACAGCCTTGCCGGGTCGTCGACCCGGCTGCAGGCTTCTCCTTGCCGGCGTACCCACCGTGCCAGCCAGAATGTCGTCAAAGTCAAGGCGCCAATGCCCACTACAATGAGCAGAGCCACCACGGTCGACCCACCGTGCTGAAAGTGCTCCCTGACGCCGCGTAGGACCGGGGGCAATTGAACTACCTGCAACACTAAAGCCTTCACCGCGGGTTCTCCGTAGTCGATGGATGGCATGCAAGCGGTTGGGCGACTTGCGGTAGGTCCGTGCCAGGCTCGCTCGCCCGGTTCAGCCGACCCAGCACACGGCGGGCGACGGCTCGCACGTCACCGTCAGGGTCGTACCGGCTGATCTGCGTGACTCGGTTGGAAACTGAGCGTAGCCCCAATTGCTCGACGACCCATAGCGCGCTCATACGATGGTCACTGCGAGCATCGGCGAGCATCTCAAGCAGGGCGGCTGCGCCGTCGGTCTGTTCCAGGCGCAGCAGCGACATGATCGCATTTGCACGAACGCGAGCGGTGTGCGAAGCCAGCTTGGACGGCAGCTTGGCCACAAGTTCTTCCGTCCCAAGTGCTTCCACTGCCGTGATCGCGTTTGCTTGAACACGCTCATCCCGGTCGGCAAGCGCATGGCGAAGAATGCGCGCGCTTGTTGCCCCGGGTAGGGCCGCCAGGGCGCCCACCGCGGCGCTGCGCACCACCGGATCTGCATCGTGCCCCAAGGGATAGATATGCTCATCCAGCTCGCTCGTCAGGCGAAGCGCACGGGCGATGCGCACGGCTCGACAGCGATCCTGCGAGTGCTCACTCGCCAGCTTCTCGCGGATCGGGCCCAGCACGCGATCGGCAATCTGACGCATGCTATCCGTCACGGACGCCCGTTCACGCGGCGGCAGCAGATCGAATTCCTCCCAGTACCTGTCAAACGCTCTCCGCGCTGCCGTTCGCGTGTGGGTGGCCGCGGGCGCGTTCTGACAGGTCTGCAGAGACCCGCGCAGGCGTCGGCGGTCCAGCTCGCGCGTCGCCATCCTGCCCAGCTCGCCCGGGCACAAGCCCGTCAACGTGGTCAGCAGCGCCGTTGCGGCTTCCCCGTTATCGTGCACCAGGTGCCACCCTACCGCTGCGCGGCACGCGTGCGTTCCCGCTCTGACTAGTTCTCGGAACAGCATTGTCTTGCGTTCGCGTGGCCAGCCGACCGAATCCAGCAAGTGCACTGCCGAGGCACTCATATCACGATGAAGCTTCACCCACTCGTGCGCGTTGTGAGGCCGCCGAGGACTCTCACGAATGCGTCGGCACGCGCGCTCAATCTCCGGGTCCAGCAGCAGCCAGCTGTGATTCAGAACCGCGCTCCAGAACGCAGTATCATCCTCACGCGCCAGCGCCTCAGCAGCCGCCGTGCGGAGTTGCGGCAAAGAAAGCGCCCGCAGTGTGAAGCCCGCCATCCGCGGATCGTGTGCTGTCTGGACCATACTGCAGATAGAGTGTGCGATCTTGGAACGGGGGTCTTCGAGCTTCGTGCGAATTGCCGCCGCCACGCGATCGCTCATCCACAGGGCCGCCTCCAGGGCGTGCCGGTTACGGTGAATCTCCCACCCTAGAACCGCCCGACGCAGCGCTTCGCCCAGCCCGGTCGCCAGCGCGTCGACCTCGTCAAGCCCATTCCCGCGTAACGACTGCGCATGAATGCGGGCCATCTCTCCGAGCCTCGAGTGCGAGCCACTCGTGCATGAATCCGGCGGTGGGGCTTGGGGCTCGGATCCGTGGTGCCGGGGTGCACTCGGCGATTCGGATCTTCGCTCGATTCGGTTCGACAGGTACACCGCCAGCTCGTGCAACGCCTTGCCGGCGAGCTCTCGTGTCTGCGCGCATTGGTGCCGCAGCGCATCCGCTAGAAGGTACACCAATGGACCGCAACGACTCTCGGTTATGAGTTGGATGGCACCGGCCCGACGCTGAACAATGGGTGACTCGATCGCGCCTCGGACCGCCCCGAATAACGCCCCGACGTGTGCCGCCGTCAGCCTCTTCATGTCTTCGTCGTACTGCCGGAACCTGCCCACGAGCAACACCAGGCTGGGCCGGTGATCGCGCTGCAAGAGGAGCTTCAACGCCGCCGGCCGGACCTCGGGATCCATATGCGGTAGCGCTTCAACCAATGTCGCGTCGACGGCGAGGTTGTCTTTGTGCCGGAGGTGCTGGAACACGGCCGGCAGCAGCAGTGGCTCACTCATATCGTCGATATCGGCCAGCAGGACCGCGGCGCATTGAGCAAAACCGATGATGTCATACCACCGTTGCGTTCGCTGAGCGGTGTGTGTACCTTCTCCCATCGTTATGACGGTGAGGCCCAGTTCCTATCGAACATGTTCGGTACTGTTCGCGCTGATCGTTGGGCTCGTTACAAGCGGCTCAGCCTGTCGAGCCTACCGGCTCCGTGGAGATTCCGCCCCGACGCAACTGGATCGCCTGATGGCAGCCTATCCCGAACTGCAAAGCGGCCGCTTTGCGGTGATCGCCGATTTCGAAGATCCAAAGCACATGGAAATCATCCAGTTGATCGGCGTGTCGCCCGGGGCCAGGTGCGTTCTGAGCCCTAGACGCGGGCGAGCTGAGACGGGCTCGGGGTGCCTGCAATTCACCGCGGGATCATCCGACGACATGATAGTGATAAACAACGACCGGGCCGTTAACTGGTATCTTAAGCGCGATTGGCGGGACTATGACCTCCTGCTTGTCAGCATGAAGTCACCGAGGCGCGGTCTGTCAGCCGACGTGAGTATCAGCGCGGGCCCGTCGGGTCAACCGACAGCGGTGCGGTCGGTACTACGGCTGGAGCGAGGCTGGAACCTCCTGAGTCTCGATTTGGCCGAAGTCGGCGAGCGCATTCCGCTCGACGAGGTGAGGGAGCTGCGATTCTCAATCTCCGGCGTAACCAAGCCCGCCAAGATCAACATTGATGATATCATCCTCGCAGGCAGCAGGCAGGAACTCCTCGGAGCTTCCGACGGCAGCGACGGGGCACTCTACGTCCAACGTGCAGGACGGCGCTGGAACATCGGCGCAGGCGGGAGATTCGAGTTTACGTTCGCCAACGGCCAGATTGTACGTTGGCACAATCTCAAGGCTGACCCATACCGTGTACGGAACCTGGTCGAGGGAACGACCCTGGGGCCGACGCCGATCGTTGCCGATTCAGACGTCGGCGCAGCGGGCGACACGTCTTCCGATCCATTCGGTGATAGGGTTGTTGCCCGCATGCGCATCCTGGAAATGAACTCCGTAAGGGTGGTCGTGGAGTGCGAATGGCGGTTTGTCGACGCCAGCTACACATCGGATGCGCCGCTCGATCACCGGCCTTTACACCGCTGGCGTTACACCATCTATCCGACCGGGCAGGTCTATGTGGCCACGAAGTGCAGCGATGCGCCTACAGCAACGTCCGTGTCTCATCTCGGCTTGGCGGTGGTCTTGGCTGCTGGACGCTATGGAGATGTCGACGCTCATCTGGGAGGCGCCCTCGTTGCACACCCGGAGCGACGGCCCCTCTCAGGCATGCAGCGCCGCCCCCGGGACAATTCGCTGTTGCCGACCGGCGTAGTGGAGGAGGCAACCCCCGACGGATCACGCACGCCCTTGTACGCCTCCGCCAGAATCCGCGAAGCACAGGCGTTTCTTCTATACGTTCCAGGCGAACAGCAGCGTCTGAGGACCCTCACCGAACGCCATTACTCCAGCCGTCGCCGGGTGTCGTTCACAGCGGTGTGGGGCAATGGTGTTCCGAACGGCTCGTCGTGGTACACCCACCTGCTGGTGCTGTCATCCGCAGACATCTCCGATGAAGAGGTGCGGGCTCGGGCGGCGGCGTACAGCAGACCGGCGAGATTGCGCTTCGAACTAGGCTCGCCCGTTCGTTGCGACCATGCTGATACAGGTGAGACCGGCTTCGACCCCGCATCGGGATGCTACGTCATTTCTCCAGAGCACGGTCACGTGCGCTTTGTGGTTGGGGGGGCTGGTCAGGCTCTCTTCTCACCCGCCTTCCAGGTTGGTTGCCGCCCGGATCAGAAGGCGTGGGTCTATGTCAACAACCTGGTCTTCGACAGTGTCGCACGCGATGCCGACGGCAACCTGATCTTCCAGATTCCCGGCACCATTCGAGACGAGACGATGGTCGAGATCCTGTTTCGACAACAAGAAAGGGCAAGTCGCTAGTGCGCTCCAGGGGCGCGGGCAGCGGCATGTTAAGCAGATCCGGTTAGCTGAACTACCTGCAGACCCGCAAGCGCAGCGCGTGAATACCTCGGACGTAATGAACCGAAGGGACGTGCCGTGCACGCTCGCTCGATCGATCGTACTTCGGCGAAGACCATAAAGTGAAGTCCGCCGGCGCGGGGTCATGGTTGAGCTGACGCCCCCGCGCGCGTGATCCGATGGGTTGTGGAAGCAGCGACGTTGGAAAGCAACTGGCGTGAGCCGTCAGGCCAGTGGATGGTAAGCCGGTCGATCTTCTCGTGCCGCCCCAGACCCAGCACGATATCAGTGGTCGATTGAGCCAGGTAGCCTGAGCCCGCCCTAAGGTAACGACGAATAGTCAGGTCGCCTACTTCAGCGACTATCTTGGCACCGATGGCCTGTATGTTGAACCCTGTGTCCTGCAGACGTAGCTTCACCCAGTGCGCGCCATCCATCTCGGTGTCGTTACGCAACAGCTTTGTCGCACCGCCGTTGACCGTGATCAGCAGATCGAGGTCACCGTCGGCGTCGTAGTCTGCACAGGCGACACCGCGGCCAACGATCGGCTCGACGAACGGTGGACCGGCATGGTCGGTCACGTCCGTGAACTGTCCATGGCGGTTGTTGTGAAACAGCATTGGTCGTTGTGCGAACGTGACCTCCTTGCGGACCGTGTTGATCTGCGGTTCCACGTGTCCGTTTGCAATGACCAGATCGCTGTAGCCGTCGAGGTCGAAGTCGGCAAACAGCACACCGAACGTCAGAGGCTGCAGAGTCGTTCTGACTAGGCGTGCAGCCCCCGCATAGTCCTGAAAGAGCCCATCTCCGATCTGCGCGTAGAGCGACACGGGCTCGCCGGTGAAGTTGCCGATGGCTATGCAGCGCACTCCGTCGTTGTTGATGTCAGCTACGTCCACGCCCATTCCCGCGCGCGCCCGCCCGTTGTCGTCGTAGCCGCACCCGGCGGGGAACGCCCGGTCCACGAATGTGCCGTCCCCATTGTTAATGTAAAGAAAGTTGGGTTGTGTATCGTTGGTGATGAACAGGTCCGGCCAGCCGTCGTCGTTGAAGTCATCGGCTACGACCCCCAGGGATTTGCCGTTGTCGTTGAACACTCCGGCTGAACTGGTTACGTCCTGAAACCGGCCGTCGCCGGTGTTGCGATACAGCCGGCAGCTCTGACCGTCATACTGCTGCGGGAGGGCGTAACTTTTGTTCTTCCCGTCGAGCGTAGTGAAAATGTCCGTCTCGGGGGTCCATTTCACGTAATTGGCGACGAACAGGTCCAACCGGCCATCGCGGTCGACGTCGACCCAGGTGACGCCCGTCGACCAAGAAGGCGCGGTACCTGGTGCAGGGTCGTTGCCG